>CAYQZC010000041.1:0-7126 GCA_964421945.1 uncultured Pseudomonadales bacterium | reverse complement strand
CGATCAATGTAAAACCAGTTGGTTTACCCATGCTTTTTGGCATTAGGGATTCTGCAGTAGATAGTAATCTTGACTGGGTTCTAAATAGCCGGCTAACGAAAATGCCGCCCCACTTGACCAATATTCATACACATAGGGATCATCATTTTGGGGATCTTGGATCCCAGTGCCTTCAGGATCACCGGGGTCAATATCAGTGCTCAAATAGTCATCGATCACCACCAGCATAGCGTTGTAGCGCTCATGAGCGGACCCACCACCAGATGGGGGATACGTGCCATTATCTGCTCGGTAGAGCACCAGTGCCTGGCGGACAGTCTCTAAGTCTGCTTTGCGTTTATTATTTCGAGCTCCAATATTAGCCTGACGATAACTCACTAAACCGATGGTTGATAATAAAATCACGATCGTGGTAACCACTAGGAGTTCGATCATGGTAAAACCAGCTCGATTTCGTCGATTTCCAAAAAAGTTGGTTAATTTACTGAAGTTGTGATGCACAGAAATACCCTCCATCATTGGTCGCAACAAAGGCGCAACCAGCCCCAGAGTTTCCAGTGTTATTTTCCAGATCTGCACAGATACAGTAAGTGGTAGTCGATTCATTACTACACACATAATTACTGTCATCACTTGGATCGACGGGAGCTCCAGCCGGCAGGTAGGCAGTGTCGGCTCGCATCACTGCACAGGTGGCATAGGCCCCATTGGTGGATTGATATTGCTCGAAAGCATTTTGCATGGCTTTGATATCAGCTCGACGTTTGGAGTCTCGACCTTGGCGCTGAGCGGTAGAAAATGCCACAGCCCCCATCGCCATCAAAATACCAAGCACTGCTATCACTACTAACAACTCAAGTAGGGTAAAACCCCGACGTGAAGGAAGAATTCTGCGCATAGCTACAGCATAGCGCATGTATTGAAGCCTCGTCTAGTCTGTAACTCTGACGATGACGTGGGAAGAGATGGTGTCTGAATTTGTGACGCCGTTACTATCGGTAATCACCACACTGGCGCGGTAGTCACAACTACTGGTAGCACAGGTGTATGTGTGAGTGTAACTTTCTGTGTTTTCAGTCCCGGTTTCTGTCTGGCCATCTCCATACTGCATCTGGACATCAGCCGGAGTAGCTGACCCAGCTTCGACTAAAACAGTGAAAGTCAGGGGCTCATTTTTGCGAATAGTGACGGTGCGGGTTTCCAATTCATAGAATGGCTCAGTGGCGATGGAAAGTACCACCGGTCGTGTTTTACATTGTTGATAGCAAGACTTGGGACAGTTTAGAGCCTCAGTCCACTGTTCTCCCTGTCCGACTGTAGTATCTAAAGCACAACATTGATAACCAAAACCTTCACAACTCGTCAATGGTCCGACGCCTAGATCGGCTTCTTTAGGTGACTCGTAAATGATTTCTCGATCTTCTGCGATCACCGCTCGAGCTCGGCCAAAAATCGACAGCACGATGCCACTGCGTTGAGGCCCCCATATGATTCCTGACGTCCCTGGCAACTTTTTCACCATCCAAGGCAACTCAGATCGGGAAGTGATGATCGTATCAAACTGATTTTGTGAACAGACCACTTCCACAATAAACTCAGTATCAGAAATAAATCTCAGCTGCACAGAACCAACTGGATTTTGACTGGTTTCACCATTTCTTTTGACGCATTCTTGAGCAAATCTACTTTGTTGAGTGGCGATATTTTTTACTTCGGATAAACTTTCTCGCACTTTTCCCACCCCAATCATCAGCAAAGCTTCACGAGCGATTGCCCCGACAATAGTGGCCCCAATCAGTAACATCAACAACGAAGTAAACAAGGATCGTAATACACGCATAACAACACTTAGAGGAGGCCCATGTACCAATTCATGATTGGGTCACCCCATACTAATGTTAGCAGAGTTGCGAAAACTAGGAAGGGACCAAAAGGCACAATCTGACCAAATTTTCGTCGCTTTGTGGCCACCATACCTAGAGAAACAGTGGCTCCAGATAAAAAGGCTCCAAACACTACCAAAATAATTCCTGGCCAACCGACCAGCAGGGATAGCGGTCCTATCAGTTTGACATCGCCAAGCCCCATTCCTTTGCCTTTGGTGATCAAATATAAACTACCAAAGAAAACCACGCTGAGCACGAATCCCATGACTGCAAACCCCAAATCTTTGACTTGCATCACTCCCGCTAACGTCAGAGCCACCCGATACATGATGGTGATTACTAATAGTGATCCGGCCAAAATGTCAGGAATTTGGTAATACAAGAGATCTGCAAAAAAGATGGCCAGCAAAATCAAGCCAACAGCCAGCCAAAAAAGCGGCTGCAAAGTCTGGAATGGTCGCTGGGTGAGTTGGAAAAATATAAAACCACCCCAATACCACCACACGAATAAAACACCAGTCAAAAATTCTACCACTGGATGAGTGAGTGAAATGGGTTTACGGCAAGCTCGACATTTGGCTCGGAGCCATAAAAATGATACTACAGGAATGTTATCGTACCAAGCTATTTGTTTGTCACAGTGCTCACATTTAGAACGGCCCCAGACCCAAGATTCGTCATTGACCGTGCGATAGATAATCACATTCAAAAAACTGCCAAGCACAGCTCCAAGTACAAATAGAATGCCGGAAATTGCGATAAAGGTCGTTAACATGTCGGGACCCACAACTGCTTGTTGGTTGGGTTGCAGTATAGAAACTTTCTGTCCCAAATGCAAATCCCCTCACGGGTAGGTGAGGGGAGAAGTTTCATAAAGAGACTGTCTGTCAAAATGACGTTTGTCATTATGGTAGACAGATGAACTCAGGATCTGTGACGTTGTCAGTGATCACCGAAGCTGTGTCAGTAGGACAAGGATCGACGTTGGCACTGCCATCTGGAGGCGTAGTTCCATCATTACAGTTATCAGCTGCTTCTTGTTGGAAAGCCTGAGAAGTGGGCTCGAAACAAGCGTACATAGTTTCATTAGCACCTAAGGCTTTGAAAATACGGATTTCGTTATCAACAGTAATCCGGTTGATGAAACCTTGTTTGACTTCAGCGGTATCTTCCAGGATCTGTGTCCAGAGTAGAGGAGTACCGGTACCATCTTCTTCAAAGGCAGCAGCTGGATCAACGTCGGCGGTGGTATACGCACCGTTAGTGACGTTCCATGGATAGACTTCATGAATAGCGTAGTAGCGATCGACAGCATTAATCAATTGTGCCGCATCTGAACGTGTCCGAGTATCTCGGCCTTTATTGATTTGCTCGATAGGATTGATCGATGAAAGTACTGCCACGGCTAACACACCGATGACTGAGATCACCACCAGTAATTCGATCATGGTAAAACCAGCAGTAGACAAAGCACTCGAGGCACATTTGGCAAGGTAAGTACGGAGGAGTGAGACGACAGGTTTCATATGTACCAGCGTACACTATTCTTTGCTTTGATTGCAAGACCAAAATAAGCTCTTTGTACCTCTAAAATTGCGAGGTCAAATTATAAATTGGCATGATGATGGCGACTACCATCAAGCCTACACCTACGCCCAAAACAATCATAATGATTGGTTCGAGAGCGGTGGTCAGATTTTTGATGGCATGCTCACTTTCAGATTGATAATAAGTAGAAAGTTTCAGCAACACGTCATCAAGTTTACCGGTTTCTTCACCGACAGAAATCATCTGGTAGAGCAGTGGTGGGAAAATCGGATGCGCACTGACTGCTTGGGCTAATGAAATACCTTTTTCAACTTGTTTGGCGATAGTACCAAGAGCATCTCGGTACAAGATATTATTTGCAGCCTCTGAGACAATCTCCAGAGCTTGTAATAGTGAAATACCGGCACTGAGTAGCAATGCTAGAGTCCTTGATAATTCAGTCAAAACTGCTTTTTGCCGCAAGGTCCCAAACACCGGCATTTTGAGCAACATTGAGTCAATCGCTAACTGGCCTGGGCGGGTCTTGCCCCAGCTGCGCACGAACATACCAGCCCCCACAGCAGCCGCCACTAGGACCCACCAAAAATTAGCAGTAAAACTTGATATATCAATCAAAATTTGGGTTGCGAGCGGCAAGTCTGCGCCAAAATCCTTATACATTTCCGTCAGCTTAGGAATCACAAAAATCATCATCACCATCGCCACCACCACCATCGCGATCAACACGATCACCGGATAGATCAAAGCACCTTTGGTTTTGGCTCGAAACTCTTTATCTTTTTCCATGTTGTCCGCCAGCCGGAGCAAGACTTCATCCAGTACACCACCGGTTTCACCAGCGCGGACTAGCTGGATGTAGACCCGAGAAAAAACAGTTGGATGTTTTGCCAAGGAAGCTGCAAAGGTACTCCCACCTTCGATATCAGCTTTGACTTGACCGATGACTTTGAGTAAGGCTGGTTTGCCTTGCTGTTCGAGGATCGATAAGGCTTGCGTCAGAGGCAAACCAGCCGTGATCATAGTCGACATTTGCCGGGTCAAATTGACCACGTCATCAGCCTTGATACCAAACATGATACTTTTGATGGCAGCAAATGATTCTTCGCTGACCGGGTGGACATTGATAACTAAAAGTTCACGACCTCTCAGAGCCGCCACAGCCTGAGCTTTGGTTTGAGCTTCGACTTTGCCTTTGACATGTTCGCCATGATTATTCTTGGCTGTGTACGCAAACAACGCCATTACTTACCTCCCAAACGATCAAATTCGTCAGGCCTGAAAGAATGCTCTCGGGCTACTTCATGACTGATCGCCCCTCGCTGGACTAGATTCCATAAATAGGTCTCGATCAAGGTCATGCCTTGTTCTGCGGAAGTTTGGATCACATTATCGATCTGGAAGGTTTTTTGCTCACGGATCAAATTGCGAATAGCTGGACTACACATCATGATTTCAAAGGCAGGGACTCGGCCGCCATCCACCTTGGGGATCAAGCGTTGAGACACCACAGCTTGGAGTGAGGCTGCCAGCTGTTGTCTGACCTGACCTTGTTGATGTGCAGGGAAAACGTCGATGATACGGTCAATAGTCTGAGCTGCTGTAGAAGTATGCAAAGTGGCAAAAACTAAGTGACCTGTTTCGGCGATCGTCATGGCTGCAGCGATAGTTTCATAATCCCGCAACTCACCAACCAACACCACATCGGGATCTTCCCGCAAAGCTGATCTCAGAGCGATATCCCAAGTGTTGGTATCATGATTGAGCTCACGTTGTGACACGATACTGTTTCGAGGAGAGTACACAAACTCGATTGGATCTTCGATTGTCAAGATATGTTCACTTCTCCCACCATTGATGTGTTCGATCAGGGCAGCCAAAGTGGTTGATTTACCTTCACCGGTAGGACCAGTGACCAGCACCATACCTTGTTGATACTCAGTAAATTGATAGAAAACCTGAGGTAATTGTAGTTCTTCAATGCTTTTGACTCGAGAGGGGATCAAGCGTAAAGCGGCCGCCAACTCGCCTTGTTGGTGGTACACATTGATGCGGAAGCGGCCAAGTTCCTTGAATTGATAGCCAAAGTCAATTTCTTTATTGACCATGACGTAGTCTTTTTGTTCCTGCGTCATCAGGGGATAGATCAAGGCTTCTGCCTGTTCACCTGTCAGCTGGGACGGAGAACCTTCGATCGGAGCTAGCTGGCCATGGACCCGCAGCATAATCGGAATCTTAGTGATGATGTGGATATCCGAAGCACCTTTATCAATAGCAGATTGCAAAATGTCGTGTATGTTCATAGTGACTAGACTTGCGCCACCCGCAAGACCTCCTCAATGGTGGTAGTTCCCTCTAGAGCTTTGATGTACCCGTCTTGTTTCATTAACAGCATACCATCTCTGATGGCAAGTTTTTCCATTTCCGTGGCACTTTTTCTCTCCAAAATCAGTTTACTAATTTCCTCAGTGATCATCATCACTTCGAAAATAGCCATCCGACCTTTATACTCAGGTTCTGTTTGAGGGCGATCTGCTTTAGCTCGATATAAACGGATATCATTAGGATCTTTATTATTTTGTTTACACCAAGCTGTCAGCCGATCTCCCAGCACGTTTTTGATATCGTCCACTACTGGTGGTTCTGGGATGTACTCTTCGACATAATCGGGATTTATTTTACGCACCACCCGCTGTGCCATGGATAAAGTCATTGATGAAGCCAATAGAAATGGCTCGGCACCCATATCGATCAACCGGGGAATAGCTCCGGCTGCCGAAGAAGTATGAAGGGTAGAGAACACCAAGTGTCCAGTCAGAGAGGCCTGGATCGCCAACTCCACCGTTTCACTATCACGGATTTCTCCTACCATGATGATGTTGGGGTCCTGCCGCAAGAATGACCGTAAACCAGAAGCAAAAGTCAGCCCAGCTTGAGGATTGATCTGGACTTGGTTGATGCCCGGCATTTGATACTCGACGGGATCTTCCAGAGTCACGATGTTGACTTTGGGCGTATTGATTTTATGCAGCACCGAGTAGAGAGTGGTAGTTTTACCTGATCCAGTCGGGCCGGTCACCAAGACGATGCCGTGGGGCACCTTGATAGCGTCTTCGACTTTACGCAAAGCTAGATCACGCAATCCCAGTTCATTCAAACTCGGTACCGAGGCATTCTTTTTCAACAACCGCATCACCACTTTTTCTCCGTGAATAGTCGGCAGAGTAGAGACACGCAAATCGACTTCTTCTCCAGAAGAAACAAAAGTGAAGCGGCCGTCTTGAGGTACTCTTTTTTCATCAATTTTCAAATCAGACAAGATTTTGACGCGTGACACCACAGCCTCATGGACCGACTTGGGTAAAATCAGCTTTTCGACCAAAATACCATCGATCCGATAGCGGATTCTGGTTTTGGCGATTTGAGGTTCGATATGGATATCAGAAGCCCGAGCCTTGACTGCAAACGCCAAGACAGTTTCGACGATTTTACTAATAGGAGCTTGCTTGACGACTTCGCCTGATAGGACAGATAAATCCTGCAGTTGTTTTTTCTCATCCACCACTTGCTTAGTTTCAGCCAGAGCTTGGGTGACCTCAGTCGACAAACTTTGGGCATATCGCTCGGCGATCATGCGCTCCAGCTCAGAGGCAGTAGCATAGTGGGGGATCAATCGATAACCACTTTTTTGTTCA
>CAYQZC010000040.1:5708-7166 GCA_964421945.1 uncultured Pseudomonadales bacterium | reverse complement strand
GTTGTGACCACTCGGATGGATTTTTCGCAGCCACGAGCACTTCACAAAGTAACGGCTTTTGGCGGCACTATACTCTTCCCTTACAGACTAATGATCTATTTGTGCGGATCAAGCCGCTTTATTCTGACACCGACATCCGGGTCACCAGCTCAGGAGCTTGGACGCTCCCCTATCAGTTTTATACTGTTCGCTCAGAAGCTTTGAGTACGATTGATAATGAAACTACACGCATAGTCGAGGTAAATAGGACGCTGCCAGCTGCACCTGCAATTCTCGACTACACCGTGTATAGTGGTACTACTATAACCAAATAAACTGCCTATGACTTCGCTCGCCATTGATCTTGGTACGTACGCTATTAAAGCTGTGTCAGCAAAACCTGGTCCTGAGCCAGCGGTAGTGCGGGCAGTCGAGGTTTTTAACACAGCCGGCATTAGTTTGCCCACAGACGATTCTCAACAAGAAAAATTGGCCAAATTACTCGAGGCATTGATCAGCGACAATAATTTGCCGCGGACAGATGTCCGTATTTCATTGCCTGAGACCGTTGTTTCGACCAAAATTATTTCTTTGCCCTGGCTGTCTGATGCTGAGCTAGCCTCAGCCATCGGCTGGCAGGCAGAACAGCACATTCCGATTCCCCCGGAAGAACTTTCACTCGAGTATCAGGTCCTTTTCCGGCCACCTAGAGCCGACAAAGCGACTCCGATGCGGGTTTTGCTGGTGGGTGTGAGAAAGTCAGTTGTAGAGCGATATGTCATTCTTTTCAACATCATTGGGATCGAGCCTTCACTTGTCGAAACCCAAACCTTATCGGTGATCAGATCGCTCCAATTCACTAACCAAGATCCCACTACCCTCTTGGTCCACATGGGGGCCTCTACCCTCGATATGGCAGTGATGTTCCAGGGAGAACTTTCATTCGTCTACACTCACCTCAATGGTGGTCAGCTCCTGACTCGTGCTCTCGAGCAATCGATTGGTCTGGATGCGGCGCAGGCTGAGCAATACAAACGCACCTATGGTCTCGATGAAAGTCAATTTCAGGGTAAAGTCAAAGCCGCACTGTTGCCAGCGCTCAAACTGTTAGTAGGTGAAGTCCAAAAAACGGTCCGCTTCTTTACTAGCCAGCATCCGTCTGATCCCGTCCAACGTATTCTCTTGTCTGGTGGTTCGGCTCAACTACCTGGCTTAGTGCAGTACTTGACTGCTGAGGTCGGTGTAGAAGTATTAGTAGCTGCCCCTTTTGCCACAGCTAAGGGTGCAATCCCAGAGTCAAATCATCCAGCTTATAGCGTCTGTATGGGTCTACTCATGAGGCAACTGTAGCATGCCAGATAGTATTAATTTTGTTCGAGAACGCCGTCGACAACTGACTAAGATCGAGGTCCAGGATCGTATTTGGATGCGCTGGAGCATGATCGGCACGAGCACCGAGTAGCTGACGCGGTGCTTCTC
>CAYQZC010000040.1:0-5698 GCA_964421945.1 uncultured Pseudomonadales bacterium | reverse complement strand
CTGGAGCATGATCGGTATGGGGGTGATTGCGGTGGTGATGTTGGCTTCGGTAGGAGTCCGGCTTTTTTTTGGTTACCAGGTCCAGCGTACCAAGTCTGAACAAGATCGATTAAAACGTGAAGTGGCTAGTAAACAAGAAGTCGAGCGGTCATACGTGATTTTTTCCAACAAATTAAAAATGCTCCAGGAAATTGTCTCTGGGCGAGCTGATAAACAGGCAGCTATCGCTTTTTTCACTCAAGCTTTCGGTCCGGAAGTGTTATTAAAAGAAATTTCATATGAGGCTTCGGATCGCAAAGTAAGTTTTCGACTGCAGACTGACACGGTTTTTTCACTGGAACGAGTGGTGGCACTGCTCGATTCACCTGAAGTTCGGGCCACCTATCCTAAGCTGGAGCGCGACGAACTGCGACGTTCAAATACCGGTACGTATGAAGTTGGGGTGATAGTCAGCTTGGTGTCTAAGGATCCAAAAACAAAATGAAACCTGATAAAGAAAAACTAAATCTCCGCTATATACTTTTGACTCGCAAGGCGTTGCTGATCGCGGTGGCTTTCGTGAGTGTGAGTGTGTTGATGGTCCTGGCGGTGATTTTGCCTCAAATCCGACAAAGTTATACTCTGTGGTCGAGTTGGCGAAAAGAACTAGCCAATGAAGATCAACTCAAGAAAAAAGTGGCTCAACTGCAGCAGGTTTCCAGTGATGCAACTGCCGAGCAAGCTGCTTTGGTCAATCAAGTTTTACCTTCCAAAAAACCACTCCTTGAGCTCATGAGCGTTTTGGGCCAGGTGGCTCAGGCTTCTGAAGTATCATTTAGCACGGTCGAACTATCTCCCGGGAAAATTGCTACCGGATCGACAGACACTCCAGAGGTCAAGCCAAAAACTACCAAAAAGAATGATAAAAAAACTAGCACTCGGCCGGTGACACCCTATGAGACACTCGAAGTCGACCTAACCGTGAGCGGAACCCTAGCAAACATAAATCGTTTTTTCCAACAAGTAGAACAAGTAGCACCTGCCACCACCATCACCAGTATTACACTTGATAAAGCCAAGCGAAATACCAAAACAGTCGCGACGTCAGCTAATGAAAGCTCAGCCAATGCCGAGATCTATGAGGCCCAGATCGTGGTCGAAACGTATTACTTCACCAAATCGATTTCAGCTACCTTGGATGCTCCACTGCCTTTGATTGGCACGACTGAAGAAGCCTTATTGGTGCAGTTGGCGACCTATCTTAAAGGCATTACTCTACCCCAGGACCGCGTCGAGGGTGGTGGTTTGAATGATTTGTTTGGAACCGGGGCGGATGTGTTGATCACTAATCCGCTATTACAATCGCCTAAGCCTCAGTTGCCTCTGAATCCTCTGCCTGACTCGAGTCAGGTGATACAGCCTCAGTAGGTTCGGCCAGCTTGATATAGGCGTGAATGCCTTCTTTGATAGCTCGAATTTTAGCAATGGAACGAATTGAATGGATAATAGAGCCACCCTTGCCGATGACACGGCCGATGTCTTCTGGATGGACATGAAGAATGTAAACTAAACCTCGATCATCTTCGGTTTCCTCGACTGAAACATCTTCAGGATGGTCCACCAAATGAATAAGCAAAAATTCAAGGAGATTTTTCATAGTACCTCGTAGTAACTACTATTGTGTTTAAGCAGCGGTAGTTTCAGCTGGTTCGGCAGTTGGCTCGGCACTGGCTTCGGCAACGACTTCTTCAGCTGGAGCAGCTTTAGCAGCTTCGGCTTCTTGAGCTTTGGCCAACTTGGCAGCTTCAGCTTCTTGAGCGGCGGCTTCTTGTTTGGCTTTGGCTTTTTTGGACAAGGTTGGTTTCTTAGCTGGGAAAGGATTTCCAGATTCAAAGCGAGCATATAAAGCGGCAACGGTATCGGTGGGTTGAGCACCTTTAGCCAACCAGCCTTTATAGGCTTCGACATCGATGGTCAGGAGTTTGGGTGTTTGAGTAGGGGCATAGTGGCCAATAGAGGCGACATAGCTACCATCTCGTTTATCTCGAGCTTCGTTAATAACTACTCGATAATGAGGTTGTTTTTTCTTGCCAAAACGGGCTAATTTGATTTTCAACATAAGATTGTCTTAGTCCTACTATACGATACTCATGTACAGACAATGAAACCGTATTATAAGGCTATCTTGCCTAGATCTCAAGTCACAAAGTGAAAATGAAAAAGGGTAAGCCGAAGCTTACCCTTTTGGGAAGTGAATCACCACCACCCGTGCGCCAAATTGCGCAAGGAGTGCCAAAACCCAGCGATGCTGGGCAGCGGAGCCACCTCAGGATGGTAAATTCCCTGAGCGGCAGTGGTTGGTGGCGGCGGCGGGTCCATGACTACCGGCAAGCTCTCTGGTGAGAGTGGCGGAGCCATTTCTGGAACGGCCGTTGCCGATGTGATCGGTGAATTTTCTCCATCTGGGCCAGCTTCTGGAGCCGGTGCCCCGGGGTTTGGTGCAGCCTCGACATAGGCGCAGTGCCAGTCGAAAGCGCTCTCTCCGGTGTAATTGACGGCATAGGCCGCCAACAGGCCGGTTTTCCAGACACAGACGGAATTGTATCCGTCGTAAATCTGGCTGACGTGCCAAACGAGGCCGTCGGCATTGACGCAAACCCAGCCATCGGCGGATTCGTTCCACAGGATGGCGTCGGCATGACCGACCGACTGGCAGTAGCCAGCAAAGTCGGCTTGCACAAGTGGATCCATTAATGGATCCTGTGCCTGAGTCTGGCTTTGGGTCATCAGCAACATGCCGACGACCAGTGTGAACGCAATCACCACCAACAATACAATTTTGTTACGCATGGCAGAAAATGCTCCTTCTGTCTTAACTATGCGAAACGATTCACTTTCTAAAGAACCTTCAGTGTCGAGACATCGTCATAAAAACGACGAGCCTAGCGCACTAAAGTTGTTATATAGTATACAGCAAAACCTCGGAAAAATAAAGCCTATAATATTAGCGCCAGCCACACAGGCAAAAAAATGATTATTTCTGAAGAGTGTTGAGGGCCTCGGTAGCTGCGGCTTGTTGAGCTAGTTGCTTGCTTTTGCCGGTGCCTGTGCCACGGATTTGATTATTGATGCGGACTTGGATGGTAAACTCTTTATCATGATCTGGGCCTTGTTCTGAAGTGACCTCATATTGAGGTGCCGAGAAACCTTGAGCTTGGACCAGTTCTTGGAGTTCGCTCTTGGGATCTTTATACAGTTTTTGATCGCGAATTTCGGCAAACCGAGGAAATAAATGTACTTTCAAAAAGGCTTCCACTGGTTCGAGTCCCTGATCAAGATAGAGCCCGCCCAGCACAGCTTCAAAAGTATCAGCCAATAAACTTGAGTTATCACGACCACCAGATGCTTCTTCCCCTTTACTCATGAAAATCCGCTCCCCCAAGTTGATATCTCGGGCTACCTCGGCCAAGGTGGTAGTTTTCACCAAGGCACTGCGATAGGCCGTTAAAGCGCCCTCAGGCTCGGTAGGATTGGTTTCAAAAAGGAAGTGGGTGGTGCAAAGCTCGAGAACAGCGTCACCTAAAAACTCAAATCTTTCATTTGATTCACTAGAGCTCGAAATACCTTCATTTAAAGCACTGCGATGGGTCAAAGCGGTGGTCAATAAAGTGGGATTGTGAAACGTGGGCAACATACACATTAACCGAGTTCGGATTCCTCATCGATCAAAGTAGCTAACTCAGAAACGGTTTCATATTCTTCAATCACAGCCTTGGAGTTGAGGTGAATCCCAAAATCTTGGTTGACCTTGAGGATGATCTTGGGAAACTCCACTGGACTAAATTCTTCGAGGTACATCCCTGCTGAGATTTCCTCTGGGTCACTGCCAGTAGTTTCAGCAATAATATGCTGTAATTGAGTCAATGTGGTGTGTTCAGTAGTTTTAGACGTCTGTAGTGACATAGTTTTCCCTTACAAGCCAAAGATATGTGCTAGCACCCCGTTGATGAATCTTGGGGAGCTATCAGTCCCGAACTCTTTGGCAAGCTCAATTCCTTCATTAATTAACACTTTTTTTGGGGTCTTTTTTCGTTTTGATTCAAACACAATCAATCGGAGGATTGCAAGATCGACTTTATTGATATCGAGTAAGGGACGCTCAGGAGCGGCTGCCTGGATTTCGGTATCCAGTTCTTCGCAATTACTTATCAAGTCAATAATTTCTGGTTCTTCGGCAAATTGGATCCTGAAATCATCTTCTGCGGTATGGAAACTATAGGCAAACATGTGCTGCATCAACTCAATCCGGCGTTGGTGACGTGGATCATTGGCAGGTGAGGCATGCGTCTTGGGGGCATTTTGGTCTTCGGCACCTTCTGGTGGGTCGATTTCCACAATATCCTCAGGATTCGGCAGGTCGTCGGTATGTACTGGTGATGTATTCATAGGCGAATATCCATATAGTACCTCGTTTTTAGAGGTTAGCAACTACTACAACAACCCAGGTGAGTCGGTTCTACTCCACTATCAGCATTTATGACCCGCTGTGCAAGGGGGAATTTTTAGCCTTTGTGTTGAGTTTTGCGAGTGACTTTGCTACCGGCGCTGCCTTTGGCTGGACGAGCTTTGGCAGGTGCAGCTTTGGCGGTTTGGCCAATTTGTGCAGTTGTAGTCACTTTTTTACTTGATTCAGCAGCTTTTTCAGTTTTGGAAGCCACTTTAACGGCTGGTTGGTTACTTAAGCCGACAAATCTCAATAATTCAGCCACAAAACCTTGTTTATGCATTGGTGTAGCACTATTGAGGTCTTTTTTGAGCTTAGGCATGTTGCCGCGGCGGCGTTTGCCTTGTTCGACTCGAGTAATTTTATTCTTTGGTAAAGCACCCATACGGCTCCTTTAATAACTGTTTTTTGTGTCAATAAAATGTTTGGCCACTAAAGCCAACGACAAAAAATGATACCACATTTTGGCTAATTTGCCAGGGGAAGCTTTGAGTCTTTCTGGACTGATCGGTCAAAAATGCTTTCCCAGCTCGGATCCTGGTACATTTTTTCGAAAAGATCTCGGGCTTGAGCGATGAGAGCGAAATCAGTCCAGGTGGCAAATTGGAGCTCATCAAATCCATGTTGCTGTGTCCCAAAAATATCGCCCGCTCCCCGATTTTCCAGATCCAGCTCGGCTAACTGGGAGCCATTGGCGATCTGGGTAAATTTATCCAGGCGATCTAGCGTAGGTTGAGATTTACTGTTAGTGAATAACAAACAATAACCTTGCTGTCCGGCCCTGCCCACCCGACCACGTAATTGATGCAGACTGGCCAACCCAAAACGTTCGGCCGCTTCGATGACCATGATGGTGGCAGCCGGTAAATCGACTCCTACTTCCACGATCGGTGTCGTCACCACAATATCGAGTTGATGGTGGCGAAGCTGCTCAATGGTTTCAGTTTGGATTTTTTTGTTTTGACGGCCATGTAGCAATCCAATCGCTATTTTCCGGTCGGCGTCTTGATCGGCTTGGTCGGCAAGTTCTGTTTTGAGGTGGGTGAAAAGAGCTGTAGCTGAGGCTACATTTTCTAGTGAAGTTTGTCGCGATGGATCAATGAAAGGACAAACCCATAAAACTTGGCACTCTCCTTTACCCTGATGGATTTGATCTCTGATCCACTCCAGGGCGCTGGTTTTTTTGGTGCCAGGCACCAGCCAGGTTTTGGTGGG
>CAYQZC010000039.1:0-7194 GCA_964421945.1 uncultured Pseudomonadales bacterium | reverse complement strand
CGAGCATCAGAGAGGCTGGGTCAGAATCAGCCCCGGTACAGGTACCAGTTTTCGCCCAGTCGATCTGGAGCCCTTGGCCAGTGGTCACACCCGTCACATCCACCATCACTGTCAGACCTTCGAATAATCGAGTGTCGAGAGTCCGACGTTTAGTGACATTGTAATTGACTGAAACATCGGAAACTTGAGTGGTCAGACTGCCTTGGGCAGTTTCACCCTGGAAATCAAAACCTGATGATAAAGCTTCTTCTACACCAGCCTCGGCGGCATTAAAAACACGGGAAGATTCGGCACTTTGTTGGGTGAGTAAGAGTTCTTGACTAGTTTGAGTAGCCATCGATAACCCGACGGTCAACAGCACCGTCATGATCAACATGACGATCACCCCTACTTGACCAGATTGCGAAGGCCTCAAAACCATGATTCCATCATACTGTACAAATCTGGTGAGATGCAAGATTAGTTCTCGTCTTGATACTCATGATTAGCGTCGCGGTCGTGTTCGATCAGTTGGCGCAAATACACTGAGCGGGGAATACGTTTGACTTTTGCCACCCAATCCAAATAAACGATGTGTCTTGGTGAGATAAAAAAATTAAACCTGCTGTCTACCGCATCGCGGGCATAGGTCAATCCATCGGTCAGGACTTTTTCCAAGTTTTCTTCGTTATATTCCACCAAAATCAATTTGTCCGAATGCAAACCCTCCAAGAAAAGCGAGTTATGACCATCTTTATAGAGGACGATCACGGTTTTACCTTTTTCGAGAGCTAAAGTAATTTCATGTCCGATATTGAGGGTAGAAGGGTAGGAAGCCTCGACGACTACCAATTCTGCGGCTGCGATCCATTTAAGAGCTTGGCGGTAATATTTGCGAACTGCCAATTGAGGTCGACCAACCAAGTCTTTTAGCTCCACACCAGTGATGTGATCGTGCTGGACAGAGTGCCCTGCGTCGAGCAAAGTTTTCACGATGCGATCGTAAAAAGTCCCCAAGGTAGGTTTCTGATACAACGCAGCTACAAAGTAAATTTTCATAGCTTACCTCACTCTTTCTACAAATATATCCCGGAAGGCTGGCTTATTGGGGTTTGGATGGTTGTTTTGATTGCCAAAAGTGACCTTATATTCAGCCTGCTCCAATATATCGGAGATGTAAGGATCAGTGACCAGCTGATTTTTTTCGATTCTGTCAGCCAATGTCTCGAGTTCACTGGTGATAACAGTAGCATAACTGCGGCGAAGATTGGCATTGAGCTCATTGTCATAAAAAACCCGACCGCTCAGCTGCTCAGTCTCGGGGTCGATCATGCCTTCGGGGTCGATCCGAAGGTCAAAACTATAGACACCTCCGGGCGTCAACATGGCCAGTTTTAACGCAATCGCGTGATCTAAAAGAGATTTGGGAACGTGTTGAAGCGTGGCCACGTCACTGATCAGGTCGACTGATTGAAACTCGAGCCCTAAATTACCGGGAAAATCGAGGTGGGTGGTGAGGTGGTGGGAGATTCTATTTTTTATAGTTAGTACAACATTGTCAAATGATGAAAGCATTGCAGTCATTAGTTCATCAAAATTTGCACCAAATGTGTTTACAAATTCTTTTAAGACAGCATCTGAATCGTACATTTCACTCAGCTGGCTATATATACCTTTGATTGTATTTAGTGAACTTTGGAGTGACTGCCATTCTGTGTACAAAACCCTCACAAACCCATTCACCTCCGGGTTCAGCTTCCAGATTTCGTGACTCAAACTCACCAAATACTGCCAAGTGACTTTTTGTAAACCTTGTTCCAACATGGCATCGTTGCTGTCATAGGCCGTCACCATGGCTTTGGGGTGGAGGAGAGCCATCAGGAGCGTATCGCGCAAAGTACCCGCTCCACCAAGTAAAATCTGCGGTGAGACTTCGTTGTCAGAGTGACGATTAAGTTTCACAATGTGACGAGCCATGACCGGATGATTGAAAATGTGTTGCCAAACATTCTTGATCGACTCAGGACTCCATTCTTTATCGGCATACTTGGCTGCCTCGAGGCGATAACTCATATCTGTCTCGTCCATCATGGCCATATCCAGATCAGTCACCCCAATCCAACCGTATTCGATCTGTCGTTCAGAATCATACGTCTGCGAGTAGGGCGTCAGGTCTGCAGGTCTGATGGTGAAGTCGGGTTGTTGATCGGAAAAAGAAGGATTTTGGTCGTGTTCGTGTGAATAAGACAACATAAGAACGCACTAGCTAAGTTGATACTCCTCATATTCAGGCTGTCGAGCCATGTCATCATCAATTAATCGTCGTAAATACACTGAGCGGGGGATTTTTCGATTTCGGGAAATCCAGTCCATATAGCTGGCTAATTCGGGCGAAATGAAAAAGTTAAACCGGACATCTTGATTGGTGGAAATAAATTCGAGTGCATAGCGCACTTCTTGCCGAAGTTCAGGCTGAGAACTATAGCGTGAAACCTGCAGTTTATCGGTCAATCGTTCTAGACTACGAAATAAATGGGGTTCATTGGTACCATTGTAAAAGGCCACCGTCGGCTTACTGGCTTGGATGGCCAAGCTCATCAGATAACCCACGCTGGTGCTGGGGTACGACACTTCTGCAAACAAGGCGTCTGCTTTTTTGATGTTTTCGATAATACGGCTGTGATAAGCCAGGTCTTGCTCTAAACTCCAGGTCTTCATCTCTTCTGGATTGGTCGACAACAGATGATCAGCCAAAATGGTGTGACCCTGACTAGTGACTTCGTCGACTATTTTTTGATACAAAGCCTGAGACTCATCTTTGCCATAAAGTGACCCTGCCAAAAAAATCTGCATATTAAAAATGTATTATAACCTACTTTACAGGCTTATCCAAATCAAACTCCAGATTATTTTGAAACTTGCCAACTTCTTACAGAATTGATACGATAAAATCTTACTCTTATAGCCTATAACATACTCATCCGTTACGCATTGCCCCGATACGAAGCATTCCCATATAATTGCCGTAATTTATCCGATAGTAAATGCTATTGGAATATAACATAGAAAAGGACACACACTACTTCGGATAAGTTGGGGTTGATGTGTGTTGTTTATATGGTCTATAACGGTAAAAATAGAGAAAATGAAGTTCGAGGTAATATCCACGGCGAGTCAGCCACCTTACTTCGAGGAATGGCTATTGCTATGAACGGTTTTGCAGAAGAACACTATATAGATGGTGCTGTTGAGCAATCTGGTGAGTCATATGAGACTTATCTCAAACGAGCACGTAACTTGGCAGAAAAGATTAAATCCATCTTAGAGAAAAAAGGCAGACGCATGTTTATCCTGCCTGAAGCCATCAAAACTGAACAACAAGCTGGCTATGTGCGAGATTACCTCCAGGACAAAATCTTTGATGTAATCCGGTGTCAGGAAGAACTCAAAACACTTGGCGAACTCATCAAACAAGAGCACGGTCCAAATTTGATCGATGCCGCTTTTGCTGACACTCTTTCGAGCAACCAACATGATCAGGCTTTCGACTTAGCTGAAAACCTGCCAGCCTTATTTGACAAATTACAAACACGACTCAGTACTTTGCTCAGAAAAATGCGCGATACTATGATGGTCGTGTCGACCACCTATAGCAGCAGCTACACACCTGATCACTCAGCTCATTATTCACCAGCTGCAGAAAAAGTTTCAAAGCGCAAACCTACCACCACCCGATTGCGGTATGCCCTTGATCGGATTCGTGATAATTTCCGACTCAATGGTGACCTCAAAAATGGTGCTGTGGTCGCTGCTGGACTCCCAACACTTTTCACTCCTGGCATAGTAGACATTACCGCCAACAGTGTCCAAGAAGTCATCGCCAAAGAAGTTTGTGCCGATCCAGCTGTCTCAGCTGAAGTCGCCATGGCTTTAGAAAATGTCAACCAAGTTTTTGGTAGTGAAATCGACGTCGATGTACTTTTCAACTGGTGTGAACAACAGGTCGGCGATATGGGCCTGCATACCATGCGTGCTAATCACGAGCGAGAACTGCAAAACAGACCTGAAAAAGGCGGTTTTTCTGATCTGCTCTTACTCCAAGAACACACCATCAGTGCTGATTCAGTTGATTATCAGAATATTGAAAAAGCTACTCCTCCTGAAATTTGGAATGATACTGAAAATAACGTCCAGTATCTCCTGCATTACTATTTAGATGCCTATCAAGAGGGTGATCAAATTATCATCAGTGGCATCCCAGCTTTTGAGGATGAAAACCTGACACAGGACGCTACTACGATCGTGAATAGTATTGGCCAGCATATTGTGGAAGGCCGCTTGGCACTCGAAGACGTCAGTAAACACTCGATCGCCATGTCTATCGACCGCACCAATCCAAATAAACCTACCGTTACTTTGGTCTGGTCAGTAGGGACAGAGTTTTCATTTGATCACAATGGATCAAATCAATTGATGACCGCAGGATCGCTGATCGCTTTCGACGCTAATGGGGGAGATCACTTTGTTTCTACCGCTGAATCCACTGGTCCTTTCCGCAACTCCAAAGCTGAAGTCCGCGATGTGCGAGATTTGCGAGCTGTTCTGTCTCCGGAAATCGCTGCTCAGTTACCAGCATCTGGCAAAACCTTGGTCCTGACTAGCGAAAACAATGTCCTACTCAAAATTATTACCAGTGACACGGCCATTAGTTTGGTCGAACCACAGCTGATCAACTCAAAAAGTGCTCAAGCCATCAATATTCGGATCACTCCTGAAGTGGCTCAAGCACCTCCGATCGGCAAAATCGAGCCTGATCAATCAGTCAAAGTTGTGCCAGCCAGTACTTTTGAAGCTATCCAAAGTAGCTTGCCTGCTGGATTTACCATCGAAGTGAATACTGACTTAAACTTTATTTTTGCCCGTACAGCCGACAAAACTGATTTCTGGGTTTTAGTTGAATTCACTAATGAAAATGGCGAAACTCTCCAAGGTTGGGCCCTTAATTCACTGCTCGAACTGCAGTTAGTGGCTCCTGAAGCGGCACCTGCACCAGCGATCAATGAAAGTGAAGCCACTCCTGAAGCAGCTCCTGAGCCTCCTGAAGTCACAGCCGATGCTTTAGGTTCATGGAATATGCTCGAACGAAAAGGCGCCCCAAATCCAGCTTTTGATGAATTGGTCAGTCAAAATCCTAACTTTATTTTTAGAACTCAATGGGACAACATAGCAGTTGATTTCTCAGGAGCTGACAAAACACTCGCTGCTACACCAGCACTCTTTGGTATGAGCGAAGGACCAACAATAGACCGTGTCTATCTGTTCCCAGATTCTCGGATTCTTGATCAATTATTCATCAATTACAATGGTTTATTTGCTAGCACCGATGGTGTAGCTGATATTCAAGTTGTTGTCCCAGGTACAAATGGCAATAAAGCTACAGTCGAAAACTTTCAATTTACGTTAGCCAATGCCCCCAATATTCTGATTAAAATCAAAGATTACGATGATTTTACTCAAGATTTCGGATTGCTCAGTGTAGATTATGACAAGCTCGAATCTGCCATGCTGACAATTGATGGTGGAAGTCAAGACTACAAAGTCCTTTTTGTCAAAAAAGATGACAAAATTGAAATTCACTTTTATTGGATTGGCAATGCAGGCATACCAATGAAATCAGTGTCTGAATTGTGTGTGAGCCTCATTTATCGGATGTTCTCAGGAGTGCCACTAAATGATGCCCAAATCCAAAGCACTTTTGAAGTGGCAGACTATGGCGAGGGTGAACCTATTTATGCATTTTGGTTCGCCAATGAATTTGATGCCTATGAATACAAACAAAATAATATGTCCTATCCGCCAGCTCCGCCTCGATAACATACTACTTAAGAGTGCTTCATCTAAGCCCATATTTACTTGATTCTTGATTCGTGGCATGATGTAAAGTGTGAAATTTTGGACTTATTTTGCTATTGGGTTTGTAACTTTTTTAACAGCATTTTTGGGAAATTTTTCTACCGCTAGAGCAATCTGCAATGGCACATATTGGTGTGATTTTTGTGACATCATTCGCCGATGTAGCAATAATGAAAACCGTGCATGTACTATGGATTCTGAGTGTAATCTTGGACCCACAAACCAGGGCACATGTGACGAGGTTGTGACCAATTGCGACGGTCAACCCATTCCTTATTCTTGCCCTGCGCTCAATGCTACTACTTGTACAGATACCCAAAGTGACGGTATTTGTGGAGCTATTGGAGCTCAAATGGTTAGTTGGGGTTGCTCCTGGTCCGGCCCACCAGACAATGCTACTTGTCCCACTGGCTACCAATATTGTGGTGGCTGTATCAATGCTTGCCGTTCCAATGCACAATCTTGTACAGCGCACATCACCAATGAATGTGGTAGTGGCACCCCCACACCCTGTCCTTGGTGTGCCACAGCTGGTCAATGTGCCGCGGCAGGTGGTGTTTGGGCGGGCGGAGGTGGCTACTGTAGTAATTTTCCCACTGATCAGTGCTGTACCTTAGCCTGTGACAACAATAGTTGGACCACCGAAAATGGAGCTTGTGGAGGAGCCTGTGGAGCCTGTCAGCGTCAGATCATCAAGCGATCAGGCGGCTCATTTTGTGGTACCACTTGTGTAGCCGATCCGACATGTAGTGAAGACACCTGTACCCCGGCTTGTGGCCAAGCGGGTGCCTGTGGTGGGACTTGTTCTAATGTAGACGCTGGGACTCCTGCTATTACCACTATGTACCCAGCCGACGGGGCAGAGGTCCCTCTGAGTGCAGGCGGCTACGTAGCTGTCACTTTTGCTACCGATAAAGGAGATAGTTATGAGCTCGAAGTCTACCCATCAGGATCCGATTGTACTAATCCCTTAGCATTTTGTGGTGCTTACGCTAGTAACACTTACTATATTTATCCAGGACCCTATTCTGACTTCCACATCCGCATCCGGGCTATGAATACCACTTGTGGTACTACAACTGCCGGTGCCTATATCATCCGAGATTTCACCATTACCGGAGCCATTACCGGGACAATCTATGAAGATTCATTTGGCACTGCCAGTCAACCATTTGCAGGCGCTATTTGTACCGGACCAGCTACCCCAGGATCCACTGGAACGGGAGCTTTCATCGGAGTGATTGATCGAGTTTTTTTTTTTATGATAGGTGTACAACCTAGATCTACACTGCAGGAAAAAAC
>CAYQZC010000038.1:0-7218 GCA_964421945.1 uncultured Pseudomonadales bacterium | reverse complement strand
TCTTCTTTTTAATCTCCTCGATATCATTATGCATATCACCACTCGGCACAAAACCATCTTCACAAGCCTTGGCAAATTCGCCAGCAGCCTTTGATCCATCAAGCAGTCCCTTTAGGTTAATAGCATTTTCGGCATCTGATGAAGATCCGCCACTCTTAGAAGAGTCTAAAAGTTTGTTCCTTGTGTCAGGGGACACTTGATTTGGGGTTGGCTCACCAGGCAGTTGTTTATCTAAGTTTGGTGGGACAAAAAATGCGACATTCATTCCAGGAACATATGCATCAAATTCCAGTTGAGGAACTACCATTTCATCTGGAGACAACCCTTCCCGAGAATCGAGTGTTTTTGCCATCATTCCCCACCAAATTGGTGTACCGTGAGCCACTGTAAAACGAAGATTATTTAACTTAGCAACCCCTTGGCAGGATTCATAAACATTTTTGGATGGCTTTGCCGATAAAACTGACGGACTTACTAATGAGTTTCCTTTTCCACAGATGACATATAAAGTCTTACCGTTTGCTAAACGATCAACAGTACTACCTATTGTTTTATTAATATCATCTTTTGGTGACCAACCTGACATATAAAAAGGCAAAGCATAGTGTGTACGTAGATCAAATAGAGCTCCCAACCACCATGCGACCTCAAGTCCTTCTTCCTGCGCAGGCGTTAACTTTGCATCTTTTGCGATACCATTGTCAGTCCTCCAGGCAGCTTGAATTGCTGCTCTAAAATCATCTTTGACAACCTTATTAAACTGACGAGTAGCATGAAACTTACCAAAAACACCACCTGGCCCGCTTTTAGGTGGGTTTAATCTATTATTTGGAGTGTAATCTCCATAAAACTCACACATGATTTGTAGCGCTTGGTTCACAACTTTAATACGCTCTTTTTCCTCTGCTTCTACAGAAGCTAAATTCACATCAAGGTCGTAGCCATACAGCAGCCTCTGAAGTTCGGCCGAGTCAAACTCAGATGGTACACCTGCACCCAACCATCCACCACCACCTTTGTAAAAGCCCTCATAGTCAAGCGTCATAGCAGATGACGTACCTATACACAAAGCATCCCAGACACTCCGGCGATCTCGAAGATATTGAACTTTGATTTCTATTTTTTTCTTTTCATCCCCACTTAATAACCGTGATTTTTCATGTAACACTTGAATTATTTGATCATATCTCGCATTATCTTTTGATCGGTTATTACTCTTACTTGTTTCGGTGCTATTAAATAGCCTGCCCCACAACTTTTTAGCAGCAAGATACAAAATTTCAGGATCATCAATCTTTTCTAGATCTACTTTGAAAATTTCATCAATAGAAAGTTCCTTAGCATTGCCTGTACTTGAAGCTAATCCAACTCCATTTTTTATGTTAGCATCTAAGACATCCAGTCTATTTTTGATGACTTGCAAAAACTGATACTTTTCCTGATAGTCAGGCTCAGAAATATGGGAAACAGCAAAGTCTACAAATGTATTTCTGGCTCTAACCTGCAATTCCGGAACTGCTTTGGCCTCTGTGAGTAGGAGGTTGTCTTTATGCGACCACAGGCCACCTACCTCTTGCCATAACTCCTGAACTGTCATTTGTTTGTCAGCAGTTAAGGTATATTCTGCCCATTCATTGACTAGCGCTTCTGTTTTTTTGGAGAAGGGAACATCGAGACTTTCACCAATAAATGCCAACATCTCTCGAATAACCATGTCCGAGAAGTCAGTCATTCTAAAATCAAGTCCTGGTTCAATAACACCAAAATTTGTGGTGAAAGTTGATTCAACAATCTGATCACGTGCCTTTATGTAGTCATCCTTTAGTTTTTTGACAGCTGTTACAGCAGAATCAAGTTGAGACACATCTCGCGTCCGATTTTGTTCGAGTGCAGCATAAAGTTTCATTAGTAAAGCCAAGTTGTCCTTGGTTTTTTTGTTTTCGTCTCCAATCATTTTAAGGGTGTTAGCGTCAAATTTGTTTTGGTACTGAACCTCAAGTTGATTGATCCTCTTTGCAAACTCAGTCAAAAGTATTTTTGACGAGGTCACAATTGTGCCGCCGGCATTTTCCTCAGCATTTTTTGCTAACTCAAATAACCTACGGACCTCAACTAAATCATTGTACGAGTTGATGGCTCTCAGCTTCTGCTCAAGCTCGTATAATGCGTGAAAATAATTTTCAACGCCAGTAGGATCTGTCCAATTTGCTCCTGTCGGAGACTTTAGTTGGTCTTTTAGTCCACCTGCTCTGTCAAATAGTTGTTGTACTGCTGGATCATTTGCACGTACACCAGAATCTCGGAATCTTTTATATATAGAATAAGCATCTCCAACTGAAGACAGCTCCCGTTGCCTTTGTTTTATATCCTCAGCTTTGACATCTTTACTTTGAATTACTTCCTTAACAACTCGCTCATAGAGTGTCTTAAGGACCAAGACACTATCCATATCTGCAAACTGAGTTTTTTCCAAAGCAAACAACTCACGTGCTTTCTCTTTGACCTGAGCCACGGTCTTTCCAGAGGCAAAATTTTCCAGGTGACGCTTAACCCGATCACGACGCTGAAGCCATTCTTGTTCTTGCAGTCTTTGTTCTACATTGCTCATATTATTTGCTTTAGAATAAATCTAAGTCTATATCTTTAATATCACTAGCTGCTTCATGGAGTTGTTTATTTGTTTCTCCACTTTTTGGGATGACAATAGAAGGCTCATCACCTGGATTTTTTGGCTCTGGTTGTTGTTGATTAGCATTTTCAGGACCAGATGGTGTTTTTGCTACCGCTTGCGACTCTGCAGTTCCACCGACTGGTTGAGCTGTCCCAGTTCTTGGCTCTTCCAGCAACATCTGGGCTCTCACAAACAAATCTTTAAGTACTGGTAGGTACTCGGTGGCAAATGCCTGTCCAAGTGAGGCCACATTGCTCAACTTCTCAGTCAAAAGTTGTGCAACTCGCCGAGCTTCTGGGTCTTTCTGATATTGGCCTTGTAATGATGCATCCATCTTCATTGGGGTAGCATCTTGTCTGCCCACTACCGCTAATACTGCCAACATCATTGATCTCTCTGGCCCTGATAAATGATTCCAATAATCTTCTGCGACTTTTAGTTTGTCTGCCGGCTGGGCCGCACTCATGCGCTCGACCATTTGGCCTACATAATTAGTCATTCCTCGCAGATCAAAACCCCTGCCAGCTACATTCATCTCGCGCATTGCCGCGAATTGATCAGAGAGCCATTGCCTAACCGCTTGTCTTTCAGCATATTCGGTTCGAGCCTCTTGCCGATACTTCCTATTTTCGAGTTTGCCAGCAATGGTTTCAGCATGTTTTCTCAAATCAGGTGGCAGCAACGCCACTATGTCCTGCTGCCACTGCGGCCGTTGATCCAGGAAAGTCGGTTTTTTCTCAGCAACAGGCACTGGATTAGTTTCACCTGGGTTTTTTACAGCGGTCATCGGAACAGTGTTACCAAGATCTACAGCTGGCCTTGGCTGGGTGGCTCCATCTGGAATTAGTGTTTCCACGATTGGTTCTGTCGCGACAGTGTCATTTTCACCAATAACAGGTTCTGGAATGACAGGTTTACTCTCATCTGGAGGTAATGGCTTTGTTTCATGGAGAATTTGGGACCCATCTTCCGGAAGTGTGGTCGGGACTGACATGCCGTTTTTGGCCAACTCAGGATTCAGCTTCAAAAAGTCTTTCAAATATTTCAAATTTCCCTCAACATAATACTGGGAATCCAGCAGTTGGAAAATCTTTTCATTGAGCTCTGAAATACGTTCATCCTGAATCAAACTCAGGTTAGTGTGGTACTCATTTTGGATGGTTTCAACTTCGGATTTGATCTTTTCAGCCAAATCTTCAAGGTCTTTAATTTCACTGTCCATCTTGGGAAGATCAGGATTAGCATAGAGATGAAAAGCAAACTCGTTATAGCTTGTAATCTGGTCAACTACCTTATCAATTCTTTCGAAAAGAGATTTAACTGTCTCAGCACTAGTTTCTGGCTCGGCGGAGCTAATTGGTGCTTCGTGCATTGTTTCTTGAAGTGTTTGAGGATCATTCTCCATGTCAACAGGTTTCGGCAAGGTCGTAGGAAGCATACTGGCACTGGTAGCTTCAGGAGCCCTATTACGTTGAGCTGCAATATAACCAGCCATCATGTCACTGTCACTGTCAAGTTTATTTATCATGGGCATTCCTCTATAGTTATGTGGCTATTTTACCACTAAGCGATGCTTGAAAACTAGTCAAAAACCTCAGGGAGAAGTTGTCTGAGCTTGGGGAGCAAAAACTTCAGCGAATTGAGCTGGTTTTTTCAGCTCTTTCAAATAATCAAATACTTCATCGGAAAGAGCTTGATGCTTGGTAGGATAGAGCTTGTCACCCAGTTCTGTTTTGACGACTGCCCAGCGAGAAGCCGCCACTTCCTCAGATCGAGCATCAAACAAAAAGGTCAACAACTCTTGCGTCAATAGTGATAACGACTGGCGGTTGCCTTCCTTGGCAGATTGAAACAGGGCGGCCGCATTGCTAGGCTCAAACCCAGCCGATACTAGGGCTGCACCCTTAGCCGAATAAGCCTCTTCAAATGCTTTGGCAAATCGCTTGGTCTGGTCAGGATCGACGAGTAAGGTTTTAAACTCCGTGACCGAGATGGTCTCTTCTTGCTTCTTCTCGTTGTCAAATCGCCCCGAAATACCGCCAAAACCTGCGTCACCTCTGCCAAAAAAAGCATTCATAAAATCATCAAAGCTACTATTTTCCCAATTAAACTTGACGGCTTCAGACGAGCCTTGGACAAAGGCTTCGATGGCTTTCTCCATTTTGCTTTTGTTGACATCATAGTCAGGTAAATCCTTCAAAAATTCACCCACACTGATCTCACCATTGCGGATTTTCTCCATTTCTTCAGCGACTACCGCATCCAATTTGGTTTTGACTCGATCTTCAATAATTTGTTTTTGAGCTTCTAAATATGAATCCCGGAATTGACCCCAATCACCTCCACCTTGGCTCTGGAATTGAGTCGCGGCTTCAGCCTCGATATCTGCAATTTCGGCTGCTCTGACTTTTGCCTCGTGTTTACTCCTTACCACTTTAGCGATCTTTCCGTTTTCGCCTAAGAATTCAGCTTTGGTTTCGGCGAGGGTTTTCTGGGGTTGGGCCTCAGGAGTCTGAGGCTGAGCTGAAACTGTCGGCTCGACAAAGGTGTCCTCGATATCTTGGATGGCCTGATCCCGACGATCTAGGATTTCTTGAAGTTCATCTTGGGTGCTGGTCGGCAATAATTTAGCCAATGTCTCGGGGGGAAGCTTGTTTTTCATGTATTCATTAATTGTGGCTGGATCGACTTTTTTTTCACGCAGCAATAAGCCCACGATTTCATTCGAAGCTTTCTGTTCTGCCTGAGCAATTTTTTGATCTTTGAGTGCTTGCTTATCGGGGCCGGTTTTTTCTGGGTTTTTGTCTGCGGAAGCAATGACCGGCTCATTATCTGGCTCGGGCGTAGGTGCCGGTGCCGAATCTGTCGCTTCTACCGGCGTACCAGCATCGACTACACCACCGTTAGTTGATTCCGGATCCACCGCTGGCATATCAAGCTCAGTCGGCTGATCCTCGACTGTAATGTTTTGTGCTTCTACTGGGATTGGTCCACCACCTTCGTTCATATCACCACTATCACACAGTTTCCTGCCTTGATCAAGATGGACAGAAATGCTATACCACTAGTACTAGTGAGTGGTGGAAGCAGGTCAAACTCCTGCACTGTGCCGCAACGGTGGAGTTTCTTTTTGAAACTAAGTCCGATCTTCAACTCACCTCGCTCCCAAAACAAAGCGAGAAATCGACGAGCATCGGATTATTGTGACACCAGAAAAATTTTCACCCACTCCAGAAAAACAAAACTCTATTCAATCGCTCGAGTTATCGACTGATACTCGTTGTAATGTTTTGAATTATTTTCAGAGATTCTTAAAACCCGAGTATCAAACTGATGAATCTCGGGCGGCGGTACTCCGAGCTGACTTCGACCACTTGGTCCGAGAGCTCTCGCTGGTCGAGCTCACCACCAGATATTCATATCAGTTAGATCCTGAGTCAGGCTCACTGCTCGGAGATGGTTATCAAGAAGATCTGACGTCACTCACTACTGGTTTCATTACCAGTCTCTCAGAGCAAAATCTGCCCACTGATCGAGCCACCCTGGAAACAATGCTTTTTGATCGGATCCGTCAATTTTGGCTCCAGGTATCTGCTAAATTCACCCTTGACCCCGATGCCACCTCGTACCCTGTACTATTAATAACCAGTCCTCCTGATTCGGAGGCTAATGGCTATCACGGCAGTGACTCACTTCTCGATTGGAAAAGACCTGAAACCCACCATACTTTTTTCTATGCCATGAGACTTGAGCCCAGCGATCCACGTACCGTGAAAGTTTCACAGTTCCGGACTTGGCATAATCTCCAAAATCTTTTAGATCTTCATCAAGAATTGAATGCTTCCTTTCAGATCGATCCCGGCCAATCTTTGCCTGGCCAACTGATGGCCAACTCGATTTTGTTTTCTGTACCAGCGGACTGGGATGAAACCAAACTTGAGTCTTCCTTGAAGCCAATCCTCTATCAAGGATCCAAAAAGTGGGGCCGACAACCAGATCAAGTACCTCAACTTAGGCAAGCTGAAGAGTTTTTGGCTGAATCACAAGCTTTTTTCGATTCATTCTATTTGCTGCAAGCTTTGCCACTCCTGCGAGCCGCGACTGATCACCCAGCAAATTTGTCATTGGTACAAGAAAAGCTCGAGTCACTCAATCAAGTTTTTTCGATTTATCTCTCAGCCATCGAACAACGAATCAGATGTATGAATACCAACCCTAAGTATGAAGCGTTGGTTCAAAAAAATATTTTCAACCAAATGCTCAAAGAACCTCAGAAATTGCCACAGCTGATCAAACAACTTACTAAACCGACCCACTCAAAATCTTTGGTCGAAAACACCCCCCAGCTCCACAAATTGTATGAGCTTAACCAAAAAGCCACCTTGTCACCTGACAGTCTTACCAAACTAGAAAAGGAATGGCTTACCAAGCATGCTACCAACTTAGTCGCGGTGAGTGGCTTCGCCTTCGGCTCAGCCCAATGTTTTACCATGGCCCCCTTTACACTACCTTTATCAGTCATGAAAAATGGGCTAGAGATCGGGGCT
>CAYQZC010000037.1:0-7368 GCA_964421945.1 uncultured Pseudomonadales bacterium | reverse complement strand
GCATCCTTAGTGATTTCGTCCATTTCTGTCGGGAGCGTATCGCTCTCGATAAACGATTTTTGACCTTCTTTTTCAAGGTCCTCAACTGTTTCTGGGACGTTTCCCTCTTTATAAATCCGGGGAAGTTCATTCCCTTCCCAATTTACTGGTGTAGACATTTTTACTACCCTCCTTTGAGGACTATTTTAAGGGTCAATTCTGGGCATTCACTTTGAATGTTCCAGACCGTGATTATACCAGAAAAACGGAAAAATGTCAAAGTTATAGGTCTATTTGTTTCGCCTTTTGTATGTGCTAGTATGGCTGTATGTACCAAACAATAGACGAAACAGTGGAAGTCTTAGGCAGTTACCTCAAAGCTGGTTTTAAGCCTTTGCGCTTCAAGTGGCGGTCTCGAGTTTATCCTGTGGAGCAGGTGACCCTAGTCACTGAGACGAAGAATGCCGGAGTCAGAGGTCGGATCTATAGTGTGGTCAGCAAAAGTAATGTTTATCGACTTTATTTTAATCGAGATCTCGAGACTTGGAGTCTTCAGGAGGTGTGGTGTGAATAATGCTCCTCTTTGGGCTCACGTGGATATCAATTCCTACTTTGCTACTATGATGCAGCAGGAAAATCCTCGTTTACGAGGGGTACCAGTGGGAGTGGTCAAAGATGTGGGTCGCTCTTGTGTGATCGCCGCCTCCAAAGAGGCCAAGAAACTAGGGGTCAAGACGGGATGTTATCTAGGTGATGCCAAAAGATTGGCTCCCAATCTGGTGGTGGTCCCAGCCCAATTTGACATGTATTTATCTGCTACCAAAAAGTTGCAGGCTATTTTTCAGGACTTAGCCCCTCGAGTCCATATTTTTTCTTTAGACGAAGCCTTTATTGATCTGAGTGATTGCCGACTGCTCTATCCTATGCCCTGCCAGTTTGGTGAGTTGGTGCAGAGTCGGATCAAAGAAGCACTGGGCGAATGGGTGACGTGCAATGTAGGTCTCAGTCACTCCCGGATTTTAGCTAAATTGGGAAGTGAAATGGCACCCAAAGGCAGTGTGGTCGAAATTTCAGAAGCCGACAAAGCTCAATGGTTAGCGACGGCTACTTTTGACCAAGTCTGTGGAGTAGGATTTCGCCTAGGGGCTAAGTTAGAGCGTTTAGGTGTCACGCACCCCTGGCAAATTAATTTTATTCCTGAGACTGAGTTGTTGCCTCTCGTTGGGCCCTTTTGGACCAAGGAGCTCTATAAAATCGCTCAAGGGGAAGAAACTCATATGTTTACCAATCCATCATTGGTGCCGCATATGCAGTCGGTGGGTAGATCTCTGACGGGGTATCACTTGTGTGACGATGAACAAGTAATCAAACGAGTCATGTATAACTTGATTTTGGAAGTCATCTACAAAGTCCGCAAACTTAATTTGGCTGGCTACCGAGTCAGTGTGGGACTGCGAGGCAGTATCGGCGGTCGAGGAGGTCAAACTATGAGGTGGCACCAGGAAAAGCGTGTGTCTGAACCGATCCGGCACGCTGAAAAAATGTTTCAGGTGGCCTATGATCAACTCTATGCTCAGTGGCAACGAAGTTTTCCGATTATTAAAATCAGTGTCAGTTTGAGTGATCTTCGACCGATGTCCGAGACACAACCCGTACTGTGGCCAGAGTGGCACCATCGTGAAAAAGTAGCAGTGGCGATGGATAAAATTGTCCAGCGCTACGGTTTGTTTACAGTCAGGCCCGGCACCTTATTGACCAAGCATTTGATCAAACCTGAAGTTACCGGATTTTTAGGTGACAAAGCCTTTCAGCTTGATCGGCTCAATTAAATGTAGCTGATCTAGTTTCGACCTAGTGCGCTGTGTTTCCAAAAATTGTACAATGATGGACTATGGCCAAAGTGAAAAAAACTGCCCGATCTAAGCAAAATAACTCAACTATTTTCGTCTTGATGTTAGTGATGCTGGTCAATGCTTTGGCATACGGCACCATTATTCCCCTGCTCTATCCATATGCTAGTAAGTTTGGGATCGATCCGCTGGGCTTGAGTTTTTTATTTGCATCGTTTTCACTGGCTCAACTGATCTCGACGCCCTTTCTAGGACGATTATCAGATAAATATGGCCGCAAACCGATCTTATTACTTTGTTTATTGGGCACAGGTATTTCACTAGCCCTGTTTGCTTCTGCCACTAACGTGTGGATGTTATTTATCGCTCGGATTTTAGATGGCGTGACTGGTGGTAATAACTCGGTAGCCCAAGCTATGGTGGCTGATACTACTGAAGGCCACGAACGTGCTAAAGCGTTTGGGATGTTAGGAGCAGCTTTTGGGTTTGGTTTTTTGTTTGGACCAGCTATCGGTGGTTTGTTGAGTCAGTATGGGATGACATTGCCATTTTGGTTTGCGGCAGGACTAGCACTAGTAGGGACCTTGTTAGGACAGCTGATTTTGAAAGAAACTTTGCCACCCGCGGCGGCACGAGTCAGTCATAAAGAACCTTTATTTAGATGGCAAAATTTGGTCTTAGCTTTATTTGCGCCAGCCACCGGTTTGATTTTGGCTTTGAGTCTGGTGACTTCAATTGGTTTGAACGCTTTTATCATTGGGTTCCAATCATATACGGTAGATATTTTAAAAATGTCGACCCGAGATGTGGGATTGTTATTTGCCATGCTCGGGATCGTGACTATTATCATGCAAGCCGGCGGGATCAAAATTTTATTAAAATTGTTTAAATCAAAAAAATTATTGCTAAGTGTAGCTTTGATAGTTTCGAGTTTAGCTTTGATAGGGGTGGCAGATACTCACACAGTGATGACTTTTGCAGTGGTGTTGTTATTCCATATGATCGCCAGTGCCCCTCATAATCCATTGCTAATGGGATTATTATCTGAACGCAGTCGAGCTGAGGACCAGGGTGGGATTTTAGGTATAAATCAAGCTTATTTATCTTTGGGGCAGATCGTCGGACCTTTGATCGCTGGGATGGTAGCTGGACAGTCAGTGTCCCTGATTTTCGTGTTGGCTGGTGCAGTCTATGGGTTTGGGGCTTTGGCGAGTGTCGGGCTGTATATGCCGGTCCGGAAAAAAGCTGATTTATAACGTCAAAAATATAGTACAATAGCAGACATCGTGCGGGTGTAGCTCAACGGCTAGAGCTCCAGTTTTCCAAACTGGCGACGAGGGTTCGATTCCCTTCACCCGCTCACTTAGAAAAATTCCGCATAGCGGAATTTTTTTTAAGTGACGTGGTGGTTAGAGAATGGACTACCTGAGCATAGTGAAGCACCTGCCTAATGCAAGCGAACGAGAGAAAGAGCCTGAAAAATTGCTACACCGGTGACGCGAATCAAACCTAATAGCTTCTAATCAATAGTGACATCCTGAATTTCAGGTTGAACTAACCTTGCATAGTCCGCCCATGTTAATCTAATTGTTTTGTCATGAAGCCCAGGGTTAAACGAGATGCTCTCATTTTTACCAAGCTTTGGGTCTACAAATGTCCTAATTTCCAAGACATTACCCAATGGATAACATGCGCCAATTGCACAACCCATGATGCCTACTACTTCTTCTGGTGTAGCAAACCTCAATTTTTTCGCACCCACAATGGTTTTGACTTTTTTTGAATCAAGCTTTTGATCCCCTGGTAGCACAACTAAGATAAACTCATTATTTGCTTTGAGGAGTAGTGACTTGGCACCTTCGGCTAAACTCAGACCTCTAGTCACAGCGGCTTGCTCACTTGTATATACCGGTTCATGTTCCAGAAGCTCGTAAACGATCTTTTTAGACTCTAAAAGTTGAATAATGGTTTTAAATGGATTTTTCATAATTATTTTCTTTTTTTAACAAATTTGACTGTCTTACTACTTTTTATGCACTTCTTCCACGGAAATATTTTGCCGTTCATGGCAATGAATGTTCCAGGGCCCAAAAACTCAATGGCGCCAACAGCAGTTCCAATATTAAACATTGCATCTGATTCAATATGAATAGCTGGTAACATTGCTCCAGTTAATACAATTGTTTTATTGTCAATCGAATCCAATTTTTGAGCAGTTTTAACCATGGTGTCTGTCCCATGAGTAATAATGATATGCTTTTCTTTGGATTTTGTGCAAACTTCTGCAATTTTTTCTCTATCTGAATCAGTAATATCTAAGCTGTCTTTTTTTAAGGCCTCAATGATTCTGTATTTAAAACTTGGTTGAACTTGCTTCATAAATTTTCTTACAGCTGGTTTTGCGATTTTAAAAGCATAACTAGCCATCACTCTAGGATAGTCTTTGTCTATGGTCCCGCCGGTCTGTACAAATAGTATTGACATACAAAAAGCCCTCACATATAACTAAGATTCTTCTTAGCAATATGCAAGGGCTCTAAACGGAGCGGTGCCACCCTGCTTTAATCTCTCAGGTTCTCCAGCTATTTGCCGACAAACCCTTCGTTCTATAACGGGAACTTCCCGGAGAGTTCTACTGGCGATGTGTCGCTTTCTTCTCTCAGCTCAGCTGTGTTGGCAGCTTCATAGCCTTTAATTACATTTATTGTAACTACCTAACTCTAAAAAAACAAGTCTAGGGTTGAAGTAAAATTATCATTTTTCATTTTCATTACTTTTTTACCAAAACCTCCTGAAACAAACAAAAATAATATGACCAAGCAAGTTATGGTTTTCCCACCATAACTGACAAAGAATATTATAAAATCAAGGCAGATATTCTAAGTATCTTTTACTTTCACACTTATGAAAAGCTACATCGTTCTTCTGAGAGGCATCAATGTAGGCGGTAAAAATAAACTGCCGATGGCCGATCTAAAAAACCATTTAGAAAAACTAGGTTTCTCCGACGTCGTTACTTACATCGCCAGCGGCAATGTAATTTTAAAGTCTGAAATGACTCAAACCGAGATCCAGACCAAAATAGAAAAATCTTTACCAAAACATTTCAAATTTGACAGTGAACTCATCAAAATATTGGTGCTGACTTGTGACGAGCTGCATGGGATTGTTAAACAGAAGCCAAGTGGGTTTGGTGAAGAACCAAAGAAGTATCACAGCGACGTGATTTTTCTAATGGACTATAGTGTATCTCAAGCCATGTCGGTATTTGATCCCAGAGAAGGCGTCGATAGAATTTGGGAGGGTCATGGTGTAATCTACTCCCAACGTCTTAGCTCAGAGCGCACTAAAAGTAGATTAAATAAAATCATGGGAACTCCAGCATACAAACAGATGACCATCCGCAACTGGAATACAGTGACAAAACTATTGGAAATTTGTCAGCAGAGTAAATAAATCAAAGCTGTTTGGCCTGACCCTTCACCCGCAATCATCGACCAGCTTTTTTCTCACTCACTTTATAGAGTACCAGCAAGGCGTATGGGAACACTGCAAAAAACAGCCATTCTTCTAGTGGCAGTGGGCCGATGCGATAACCTGTCAGGTATGCAGTCCCAAATGACCAGTGTCCTCTCTGTATCGCCACATAATCCCAGATAAATCCCACGAGATACGTGACCAACAAAAACGAAACTTGATGAGCTCGTGAAATAAAAATCTTTAACTTATATTTCCAATGGATCAAACTACTGAAAATCAGTAGGCAGATTAAAATCAGAAAGTATTCTGGCATAGCTTTAGTGTACCACTTGCATTAGCTGGCTGGATCTGTGAATAATTAACCATGAGAAAACGAAGTCTTAAATCGTTTAAGAAGAATGCTATGGCTTTAAACTTCCGAGTCTTGCTGGAGCTGATTGCTGTGGTCATGGTCTGGCGCGGAGTGTGGATGGTGCTTGATATGTTCTTGTTTCCCGACCATCCCTTGATCAGTGCTTTGATCAGTGCGGTGGTTGGTTTGATTTTTCTTTTGGCTGATGATTTGCTGTTGGAAGAAATCAAAAGCTGATCCTATATCTATTTCTCATAGAGTAATGTATACTAAAAATACACTTACTGATTGCGTCTAATCTATATCCAGATTCTGCTTCCTTCTTTTTTTGTTTAAATTCATTTTTACTGTAACCAATACCTGAGTGTCATTGGTCGTAGGAGTTTTTTCTATGATTGCCTATTTTATTTTGGTCCATCGATATCCGAATCAGTTTAAGAGAATGTTTCAAGCTATTTACACCGCAAAAAATCAATATTTGATCCACATAGATAAAAAAGCAGGGTCACACCTTCATCTTCAAATTGAAAACTTTTTATCACTCTATCCCAACGCCCAGATTCTTAAAAGTCAAAATGTGGTGTGGGGTGGATATAGTATGGTCGATGTCGAACTCCATGGCATCGCTCAATTATTAAAAACTAACAAGAAATGGAAGTACTACATTAACCTTAGTGGGCAGGATTTTCCACTTAAATCTCAAATAGATATTCAAGCTCTGCTTGATGACACTGAATCTGTAAGCTACATGAAAGTGGCTAACCAAGTTTTGAAGCGACCCAACACACTAAACCGCATACATAATTATTTCACTGAGACAGAAAAAGGGTTTTTTGGTACTCCTATCAAACGTGAGTACTTAAAGAAAACCACAGCGTACATTGGAGGCCAGTGGAAAATTTTATCTAGAGATGCCTGCGAATTTATCACCACGAGTCCCGAGGTCGAAACTTTCAGAAACTTTTATAAAAACACTTTGATTCCAGATGAAAGTTTTTTCCAAACTGTGCTCAAAAACACTTCATTTGCTGGCAAAATCATCAATGATGACAAGCGATCAATTATTTGGGTGCCTGACTTGGGTCCAAAATTGTTGGCCAAAAAATTTACAGAAAACACCACCAAGTCGCTCGTCGCTAGCGGTAAAATTAAGCTGAGGCCGAAAACTTTCACACTTAGTGATCGGGCTTACTTGCTCAAAAGTGAAGCCTTTTTTGCGCGAAAATTTGATGAAAGTATTGATTCGTCGATTCTTGACTTGCTTGAGTCTCGTCTAGAGCTCAAACATCCAGATCGGATTTCGTCTTTTACTTTTTCTTATCCAAGCGATCCAGCTTCAGTACTCTGACGCCAAAATAAACCACCAGTGAAATGATCATAAAATCAATCATGACGTTGAGGAAATTTCCCCACATGATTTTGGCATCACCCACCGGGATATAGGCATCTTTAAGACTGGCTAAATTATGAAGTCCGATCGATAAAATGGGACTGATGATATCGTTTACCAGTGCTGATACCAATTTAGAAACTGCACCTCCCAATATAAAGCCGACGGCCAGTCCCACCACTCCCTGTTCACGAACAAATTCTAAAAATCCTCGCATAGCATGTGCTCCTTCCAGCGTATAATACTCATACCGACTCAGCTCATTCAAGATATGGTAGAGTAAAGTATATGCGATTATCACTGGGCGTTGTGCTCTT
>CAYQZC010000036.1:0-7502 GCA_964421945.1 uncultured Pseudomonadales bacterium | reverse complement strand
GGTGATCAAAAGGCCGCTCTATTTGCGGCAAGCTCTATTTTTCTCTATCCCTCGCATTCTGAAGGTTTTTCCTTGGGTATTCTGGAAGCTTTGAGCGTAGGACTTCCCACTATCATTACCAAAGGTTGCCACTTTGATGAGCTGGGTACTGCCAAGGCCGGTGTCGTCGTACCAACTAACTCAGAGGCGATTTTGAATGCTTTAGAAAATTTGACAAACGATCAAACTCTGCAGTCAGAGCTTTCACACTCAGCCCGTCTTTACGTTGACAAAAAGTATTCATTTGAAATCATTACCAAAAAACTTATTTCACTCTATGAAAAGGCCATACACTAGAAGGAAATTATGATCAGTCCTATTGTCGCAATCTGCAAATATTGGGTTAACCTTACTCTAGCAACTTTTTTTCTCCAACTATTTCATAGCTACTATTGGAAAAGTCATCAAGTCATCAAACTCGGTTCTGGTGGTGGAAGTTGGTTTATCCCGTCGCATCTAGTCAAAAAAAATTCAGTTTGCTACTCACTAGGTGTCGGCGAAGATATTAGTTTCGATTTGGATATAATTGCTCAAATAGGTTGCAAAGTGTATGCCTTCGACCCAACGCCTAGATCTCGAAAATACTTAGAATCGCTCGGCAAACTTCCTAAGCAATTCAATTTCACTCCTGTTGGTATTTGGACTGAAAATAAACGTTTGAAATTTTTTGCCCCCCAAAATAAAAAGTATGTATCTCACTCGGTGGTTAATTTGTTTTCAACCAAAGACTATTTTATAGCCCCTTGCTTCACGATTCCACATATGATGAAAAAAAGTAAACATAAAAGAATCGACTTACTCAAAATCGACGTCGAAGGTGCTGAATTTGCAATTCTACAGTCACTACTTCAAACCTCGATCCGACCTGCTGCTATCTGCGTCGAAATCGACCAACCAATCCGACTCCCTCGGATATTGGCATTTTTTGAAATTATGCATGATGCCGGATATCGACTTATAAAACAAGATCACTGGAATTTTACATATCTACATGAAAAAAAACTCTCGATTTGACTCACTTGATGTGCTGCGGATTTTGACTACCTTTATCATCGTGATTTACCATGCTCATCTACGCAGTAACGTACCTTTTCAAAATACTTTTTTGAGTGGCTGGTTTAATCTTGGTTACTTGGGCGTAGATATCTTTTTTGTACTTAGCGGCTTATTGTTTGAACGTTTATACGGGGACAGCAACTTTTCTAGTCACACGCTATGGCAGTTTTTTAAAAAAAGAATCTCCAGGATCTACCCCACATATGCTTTTTTCTCCCTGATTTTTCTCCCGGTGTTTTTTCTAGCCCCGATGACTGAGTTCGGGTGTGAAAATCGAACTCTGATCGCTCTATTGTCATTTTTGATGATACCGCAAAACTGCTCGCCAGTTTTGAGTATTGCCTGGACCTTACCAATCCAACTTTATTGTTACTTCCTGTTTGGTCTCCTACGAAGTCAATCGCGATTATTTAAGCTAACTGCCGGTTCTGTATTTTGCCTTGCTGTGGTCAATTACATCCGCATACTTATTTTTTCTATTCCGGTACCATCTTTACCACATGGGGTCAGTTTCTTCATAACACCTTACATTCTTGAATTTGCAGTTGGTGTGCTCTTAGCTCACACACCCAAAATACCATGGAGCAGTTTGTGGTTTGTAATGTTCTTTACACTGGGATTGATCTTTAATGTCCGACATGCAGATGTAGAGAGAGTATTGATTCTTGGCACATTTTCGACCTTTGTAGTCCACACTTTTGATCATTGGCGCTGGCAAGCACCGACTTGGATGCAACCTACCTTAAAGTATCTGAGTACAGCCTCTTACTTCGTTTTCTTGACACATTTTCAATTTCAATCTATGTTGGTTGTGACGATTCAAGCTCTATCGCTGGCATGGAACAATTACTTCATTTTAGTACTGTGTAGTTTCATTAGTCCTTGGATGGGAATGATTACGTTAGCGTTCTACTCAAAAATCTGGCAGAAATTTTATTTCCGAACGACGACCCCAGCCCCCACTACACTGCCACTCTGAATCTGGGCCCCTTTTAAGATGATAGCTTGGGTACCTACAAAAACATCATTACCTATGACTACTGGCTTACTTTTGCCGGCCAAAGGCTGTGAGCGCCGGATTTGAGGGTCAAGAGGATGGAAATCGGTATCCATGACGAGACTATTGGCCCCGATCATCACATGATCACCGATCTCAACTTGTTTTGTAACTACCAACGATCCACCAGTCATCGAAAAATGATCACCAATACTCAAAATCGATTGAGCATTCCGGGTACTGATCACGACAGGATGGTGGGGAGCCAAAGGATTACTCTTTAGTGTAGAGCGCAGCTCAAGATTATCACCGATCTTCTCGTTTGATCCCCGATATATTTGCAAGATTGGCATCCCATAGATTTTCCAGCCTTTTTTCCAGCTGATCCCCACCAACCAAAACTGGATCCTGACCAATGGATAGATTAGCCAACGTTTGATTTCATTTTCCAATTTCCACGGCGCTGCCATAGCTTCGCGTATCAATGAAGTAACTACTGATTTATTCATAGATTTTCTTGGTTTTTGATGTACCAATCAATGGTCTTCCTAAGTCCTGTTTTAAAATCAGTGTCTGATATAAAATCGAAGTTTTCTTTAGCTCTGGTGACATCGACTTTTCGGCGTGGCTGCCCATCTGGTTTTGTAACATCAAAAACTATTTTACCTGTGTATCCTACCAAATCACCTATAGTATGAGCTAATTCCGCGATACTTATTTCATAACTTGATCCCAAATTAATTGGCTCGGCACCTTGGTATTTTTGAGTAGCCAGGACGATCGCTTTTGCCGCATCTGAGACATACAGAAATTCTCGAGTTGGAGCTCCTGTTCCCCAGACTACAGTTTCAACATCTGAGTTAGCTTTGGCCTCAACAAATTTTCTGATCAAAGCTGGGATCACATGAGACGAATTCGGATTAAAATTGTCACCAGGCCCATAGAGATTTGTTGGTAAAAGATAAATCGCATTAAATCCATACTGGGAGCGATATGCCTGAGCTTGTACCAGCAACATTTTCTTGGCTAAACCATAAGGAGCATTGGTTTCTTCAGGATAACCATTCCAGAGATCGTTTTCACTAAATGGTACTGGCGTATATTTCGGATACGCACAAATCGTCCCGATAGCAACAAACTTTTCAACTTTTGCTTTCCAGGCTTCATGCATCAAATGGACACCTAAAACTAGGTTGTCATAAAATAACTCCGCAGGGTGTTGTTGGTTATATCCAATGCCACCGACATTGGCCGCTAAATGGATTACAACATCCACACCTTTGACAATTTTTTGAGCATTTTTTGCTAAACGTAAATCAATATCTTTTGACCGAGGCACAATAATCTCAGCCGGTTTATGTTTCTGGAGTTGCTTGACCACCTCGGAACCCAAAAACCCAGCGCCACCAGTCACTAAAATTTTTTTGTTTCTAAGTTGAATATCTGACATCTTACCCTTTCAACAATTGGTAGGCCGCCACCACGGCTTGAGCGTGTAACCAATGCATGGTTTGCAAAGCTGGGTTGGTAATATGTTGGCAAACTACTTGATGTTCTTCGGCAAATTGCTTGCGGTACTGTGAACCGCCTTTTGATTGTGTGTGGACTCTAAACAAGGAAAAATGCCGATCACTCACTGCTGGTGGAGTCACTTCCCACAAACGCATCCAAAAATCAAAATCCATACAATACCGTAGTTTTTCATTGAAAAATCCTACATCCTCAAAAAGTGATCTTCGCCAAAATGTACTAGGCTGACAAATATAATTAGCTACTGCTAAAGTGCTACGGCTAGGATTTTGGCGTAAAAATCGTTTGTAAGATTCAATGTATGATTGGATTTTTTTACCCTGTTGATCAACGATAAAGTAGTCCCCAGTCAGCCATTTAGCGTTTGGATGCTGACTAAAAAATTCCCCTACTGTCTGTAAAGTATTTGGTAAGTACACATCATCAGAATTAAGATAGGCCACCACCTCACCCTTAGCTCGTCTCATGCCTTTATTGAGTGCTTGAGTCTGGCCACGATCTTTTTCGCTTATCAAATGAATGTATTTCCGATACTTCTTAAGTACCTCAAGTGTATTGTCAGTGGAAGCACCATCAATCACCCAGTACTCTAAGCGAGGGTAGTTTTGCGATAACACACTTTCAATCGTTTCAGCAATAAACTCACCTTGGTTATAACTAGGAGTCACGATTGTAATACTTGGTAGGTTATTTTGATTTTTTGACACGGCGTTTTGTTTTCGATGGTACAGCTCGCTTGCGACTTTTGACATGAGAAATCGCGTGAGCGCGAACTAAATTCTCAACTTTTCGGGTCATTTCTTTATGATTAAAGTAGTTGAGAAAAATGACACAACTCAACACCATCAATGCTACCACAATCAGCATGTCAAAAACTCGAGTAAAACTCAAAGCATCGCTGATCCCAAGCAAGGTATTGGGAAACATGGCAATCACAATGAAAAGCATCCAAGTCGACCACCAGAAACTAGTTTCTGCGGGAGATAAGCTCTGTTTATTACGATGAATAGAAACCACGTACATCATGAATAATGCAAATAAAACTGCCAGTACCTGAAAAATTGTCATAAAGAAAACCTCCAACTGATCACTAATCCAAACATATACAAGGTATCTAAAACTGTCATTCCCCGTGTCAAGTCATGGTAAATAGTCGGAATTGGTACTGACACCACCACTAACCGATATTTCGCCACTCTGGCGGCCATCTCCATTTCGACACTATACCCGTGAGAGTACCAGCGCAATTTCTGATAAGCTACCTTGGTGAAACTCTTATATCCTGATGGAATATCAGGAAGATAGCGACCAAACAACAAAAAAATCATCCAAGATCCGAGTTGATTGCCAAACTGCCTGATCACTGGCATCACAAATAAATCTCGAACTCCAAAAACTACTTCGGCACCTCTCATCAGTGGTTGAATAAAAAGGTCGATCTGAGCTGGATCATGTTGATCATCTCCATCCAAAACCACCACTGCTTCAGCTCCAAGGTTGGAAAATGCCCAATCACAACCAGTTTTGAGGGCAGCCCCTTTGCCCAAATTAACAGAGTGAGTCAAGACATGAGCGGCTTTTTTTTGGGCTATCTTGGTAGTGTCATCTTTGGAACCATCATCGACTACGATAATGTTTTTAGTTTGTTTCTGAAGTTTTTTCAAAACAGTATCGAGATACTTTGATTCATTGTAAGCAGGCACTACAATCCAAACGTTTTTCTTATGAAACTTTTTCCCATGGGCAGTGATAAGGCGTTTTCGCCTACCCATAGTTTTTTATGTATGTGTGGTGAGATACCAGTCTGCCACTTTTTTTACACCTTCATCAAAAAATATTGTTGGCTTCCATCCTAAAACTTGTTGAGCTTTGTCATATGAAAGTACACTTCGCAGCTGTTCACCAGGTCGAGCTGGACCGTGTTTTTCAGAAATATTCTTGCCTAATGCTGCTACGACTTTATGGAATACATCTACGGTGGTCGTTTCTGTATTGGTACCAATGTTTAATGCTCCGACATACTCTGTCGCCAAAGCCAACTCATTTGCTTTGACTACATCGCTCACAAACACGTAGTCACGGCTGTTTGCACCATCACCATTAATAACTGGCTCTTTGCCAGAAAGAATCATTTCCATAAATATTGAAACTACACCTGATTCACCATGTGGATTTTGTCTGGGACCGTATACGTTTGCATATCTCAAGACCACATAAGGAATTTTGTATTGTTCGAAGTAATAGTTAAGATAGAGCTCACCAGAACGTTTGGAAACCCCATACGGTGAAAGTGGTTCTTCTTTCATGCTTTCATCAAAAGGCACTGGCTTATTACCATACATCGCGCCACCTGTCGAAGCCATGATAATTTTCTTGACTCCAGCCTCTACCGCGGCCTGCATGATGTTTAATAAACCAATTATGTTATTTTGGGCGTCAAATTGAGGATTTTTGACCGAATTTCCAACTTGAATGTGTGCCGCATGATGGTTTATCACATCTGGCTTTTGCTCAAGAATAATCGCGTGAATTTTTGGCTGATCAGTGATATCAGCTTCGATAAAAATTGCCTTAGGGTTTACAAAGTTTGTTTTGCCCGAGGATAAATTGTCGACCACTACCACTTCATGACCTAGCTCCACATAGTGATCTACTACGTGCGAAGCAATGAATCCAGCCCCACCTGTTACTAAAATTTTCATAAGCTCTTTCTATCTCAAGCTACCCAGTAGCCCTGGATAAACAGCACAGTATTCAACACTAAGATACCTATTGATAGTAACAAATATAACCCGAGACGCCAACGGCTAGATTGAAGTCCCATGGCTAACCAAATCCAAAGCGAAAAACATACCAAAATATATCGCGATAAGCTAGAAAATGACCCGGTCAAGGTTGGCAATATAAAAGCCAAACCAGAAAAAATTGTCCAACTTAGTGGTACTTTTTTAGCGCTCAAGGCCAAAGCCACTGCCCCAACTGTGCCGGCAACAGCTTCGAAAATCAAAGTCAGATACTTTAAGTCATGAGGTTGATAAGTCGCAATAATTTTGACATACCTCCATACCACTTGTGGATAAAAAACTAACGATTCTTGCCTACCTGCCCCAAACTCACTTTGAACGTGAAAAAAGTACAAAGGGTCATGAAACACCCGTTCCAAATACAACATGTATCCCGCCAGTCCCAAAGCACCGGCTAAAACGGGTATCAAGTCACGGACTTTGCGCTGATCTGATGTCAACCAAGATATAAACAAGGCCGGCACCAAACCTACGCCTACCACCCTACCCGCTGAGGCCAGAATTGCAAACAAGCCAGCCAGCCACCACATCCGACGATAGGCAGCCCAAAAAGCCCCCACCACTACCAACAAAAACAAACTTTCAGAATAAACGGCTCCTAAGAAGAAACTGGTAGGAAACACAAGAAAAAGTATCAGACTGTACCATGCCAAATGAGCATCAAACATATCTTTGATATAGCCAAACCACACCACAAACAGTAAGAAACTGGCCACTGAACTGATCAGTAAACCGCTCAAAATACTGTTGTGGGTCAGCCAATTCATTCCAGCCATGCTAAGTGGATACAGTGGGAAAAACGCTTGGATTAGGCCAGTGCCCAGATAGCCTTTTTCCGCAATCGTCAGATAATGCACACCATCAAAATTAGCCCATGAATAAAGCCATTGGGGCAAGCCATATTTCGGCAATAAGGTATATGCATAAGGAAAACTTGGTTGGTATTTTAGTAAAAATGGGGCTAACCAACCAACTAAATAAAGCCCAACTCTCCATATCAGCCAAACTCCGCCTAAAGTGCGCCAATCTCGAGCTGAAATTGTCAAAAAAGTTTTTGTCATTTTTTATGTTTCCAC
>CAYQZC010000035.1:0-7705 GCA_964421945.1 uncultured Pseudomonadales bacterium | reverse complement strand
TCTTCTTATTTTCTCAACTTTCTTTTTGAAAAAAAAAAGAATTGAAGAACAGAACAAAAGAAAAAGAATAAACTTGATAAAAATTTTGATCTTTCCATTTTTTTCCATTTTTTTTTAGAACTATTATAATTTTAGTTGAGCCAAAAAACCAGGGAATAAAATCTCAACCGCTTTATGTAAGTAAAATCGCTGAAGCATTTTTTCATATAAAATTCGTCGGTCGATTCCACTAGGATTTTCGGCTTCAGAAAACAAAAAGGCTTTAGGAGACTTTCGCAAAATATCGCCCCTACCCTTGACCGGTTGGACAAAATGCATGGTGCCTTCGTCTACTATTTTGACTTCTTGTGGCATTACGAGGTTTGATTATTGAGCGATTGCCTGATCAATTTTTGTGAGAGCTGGCTCAATAAGTTTGTCCTGACTATGGAGCCAATTGATCATCATCAAAACATTAGGCTCTTTCAAGAGTAGTTTAAGATCGGTATGCACGAAAGTACTTCGGCGTTCATAGCTATCTGAGGTTTTTAAATCTAATCGCGCCAAATCAGCATCCGGCAAGGTATGACCTTGATTACGGTAGTGGTCTTTGGAGTTCATTGCATCCAATAGGTTGTCAAAACTTTTTTTAATCTCAGCCTGTTGTTTGGGATCCATACTGATTTGACCTGACTCAGCCGTTGCTACAATCTTTTTAGCTAGGGTAAGTGTGTCACGTTCATTCATATCAGTGATCACTTGTTTCATTTTTGCCGCTACCTCATCACTGACACGGGGTAAACTCTCAATCGGAATTCCCTGTTCACTTTTGAGGGACTCATGAGTTTCACCAACTCTTTTAAAGAAACGATCAAAAATCATATTTCCTTTCTTACTCAACCATTAAAAGTAACTTACTCAGATCTGATGATAAATCATCTAAAACATATCTATTTATTCTATTCCATTCTGCCGCTGCATACCGGCCATAATCAGAGCCAAAATCTACTGTTCTCATATGGTCATGACTCTTTAGAGCTTCCACCAATGCTTTCTCTGCAGCCCAAACAGTCCTTTGTGACTGTAACAGCATATCTATTGGTATCACCTTGTGTCGTGAAAAATCCTGTAGCACTCTTTTTATCTCTCCGATTAAGCCGTTTGTAACGACTTGCTTTTCCTTAAATTTTTTTTCATCTTCATCAAGAATTACTTTAATGTAATCTAGTATACTCGTGATTTTAGCTCTAGATTCTGTTCTACGAATATCAGCAATTAACATATCAACATCATATGCTGCATTTCGATATACACTTCGATCCTGTTTTGAATATGTTTGTATTCGCTCATCACTTAACCTAAAAAGCAATTCTTCACGAATGGTTTCCAATTGTCTAATCAGGCCATCACTATCCAAAAATTCTAAATCTTCAATCAGTAACTTGTCGATGCCATATGCCTCTACCATATCAGCAATCAGAGTCCTAATCTTGTTAAATTCTTCTGGCTGGTCCTCAAAATCTAGTTCAGTCTGTACCTCATCGTTATTTTCCCAAGATTCAATTTCAAATCCAGACTCGCTTGGCTTTGATAGTGTTGATTTTTCAGTGAAACCTTCAGGTCTAATATAGCGAAGCAAGACATCTCGGTGTTTTAATACCTTAAACGACCCACTCATCAAGTGGTGTCTGACTAATCCTTTGATATGCTGAGAGATTGTATAGTTGGGTTCTTGATCATGTAGTTTCTCTACTGCAAGAATAACTAACTCAGCATCAGAGAGTAAAGGGATTGGTTTATCTTGATAAGTTGCATCTAATTTATGTCTGTACGCATCGAAAACTTCTGTTAAGATCTGAGCAACTAGCATGTTGAGACTGCCTCTTGCTTGTGCTTTGATCGCATCGTTCTCATCTTTTAACCAATGTTCTACTTCCGAAACCAAGAATTTTGTCTGTGCAGGATGACTGATTTGGCAATCTTCATAAAACGAAGCTAAGAGCATTAAAAGATCATAGTCGTCCAAGTCTTGCACTTTTTCTAATCTTTCTTTGAGTTCCGAATCTGAAACAAACTCTCGCTTAAATGCATCCATGATTGCACTATCAAAAATGCACTGCACAATCGCCAATCTTGCTTGCAGTTTTTGGGCTTCTATTGTCGTAGGATCAGACTCGTGTTCACGATTATGTTCCCAATCAGTGAAACTAAGATATGGAACCATTAAATCAGCTATTGGAAACTGGGTATTTTGCAATACAAAGTCGAGTGCATGTGCTAAGTCTTGATCAGATCGAGACAGCATCGATAAAAGTTCTGTTTGATCTGGCCCCATTTCTTGCTTAATTTCACTGTTTACCAACATCCATTTCAATGTATATGAAACTTCTTCAGGAATGAGGGTACTATGCAAGACTTTCTCCGTGTCAAATGCATTTTTGAAGGTATCAAAAAATGTTGATTCTCTATTAAAAACATCAAATTCTTCTTTATCTATTAGCCCAAGTATTTCTGCATCACATAGGCTCCTTGCAGCTTCAGATATAAAACTCATATGCTGTTTCATTCTCTTATTGTTCATTTCTCTAGGATTTGAATCTAACAACTCCTTCACTTTAGCGCACAGCATTTGAGCTAAATCATAATCTGATTTTGTGAATATTGTTTCAAATTTTTTGGGCTGATAAACCTCTTGGTCATCCAAAATAGCACGATTATCAACCCGAGAACTCTTTCGTGCCAAATTTTTGAAAATTTCAAGAATCATACTCACTCACCTATAGCTTGTTGTGCTAAATAATCTCTAATTTGAGTCAGATGTACATCGCGTGGTTTACTGCCGTCAGCGGGACCGACCAGACCAGCTTCATATAATTGGTCTAAGATCCGAGCTGCTCGAGCATAGCCCACCGACAATCGGCGTTGGATCAATGATGATGAAGCTTTGTCATATTGTGAAAAAAGTTTGACGGCTTCTACAAAAAGTTCATCTCTGTCTTGGCCATCGGGACCACCAGCTCCGCCTTTGATGACACCAGGTTTAAACTTGGTGGTGATATCAGCCTGATAATCAGGTTTTTGACCTTGAGATTTGATGAAGTCTATCAAACTCTTGATTTCACTATCTGAAACATAGGTGCCTTGGACACGAGTAGGTTTGGCTTGATCTGGCGGCACATACAGCATGTCACCACGACCCAACAACTTCTCAGCTCCAGGACCATCAATAATCACTCGTGAATCAGTCATCGAGGATACATTGAAAGCGATCCGAGTCGGGACGTTAGCTTTGATCAAACCTGTCAGCACGTCGACCGACGGTCGCTGAGTAGCCAAGACCAAGTGAATGCCCACAGCCCGAGCCATCTGAGCAATCCGAGTGATACACTCTTCTACCTCAGCTGGGGCAAATAACATCACATCTGCTAACTCATCGATTACAATCACGATACTCGGCATAGCCGCAAAACCAGCTAACTCGTTATAGCCATCAATATTTTTCACCCCTACTTCTGCTAATTTTTTGTAACGGGCATCCATTTCTGCCGTGGCCCACTTCAAAGCTGAGACCACTTTGCTCGGCTCGACAATGACTGGAGTAAGTAGATGTGGGATATCGTTATAACCAGTCAACTCGACGCGTTTGGGATCCACCAAAATAAACTTTACTTCTGATGGACTCGATCTAAATAAAATCGAACACAAAAAGGTATTTACCGCTACTGATTTACCAGAACCCGTAGCTCCAGCAATCAGGACGTGAGGCATCTTGGCAATATCAGCAGTGACTGGTTTTCCAGCCACATCGATACCTAGAGCCACTGCCAGTTTTGACTTGTGTTTTTTCATCAAGTCTGACGCTAGCATGGTCCTCAGCGTCACATATTGAGCTGAACGATTTGGGACTTCGATACCCACCAAGGATCGGCCAGCAATAGGAGCTTCAATCCGGATTTGTCCTGTGGGAGCCGCTAAAGCTAAAGCTAAGTCAGTCGAAAGGGTGGTGATCTTAGAAAGCTTAGTACCACGGGTAATTTCGAGGGCGTATTGGGTCACAGCTGGACCGTAGTTCACTTCTGCCACTTTGGCTTTAATGCCAAAAGAATCAAGCGTATTTTCGATAGTTTGGGCATTTGATTTTACGTCACCACGATCTGCCTCACCTCCACGACTCGCAGAAAGTAGCGATAAAGGTGGGTACTCCCACACAGTCGGAGCCGTCTCAGTAGGCACAGCAGGAATATCTCCAATGGTAGCTGGGACAGCACTCGCTTTTGGTGTAGGCACCACCGCTGTTCCCGACGCATCTTCAGCAATGCTTTTGACAGTAGCTGAGGCATCATTGACACTAAATCCTGGCTCGACTTTTTTACCACCCAGTGACAGTTTGGGTATTTGAAAACCTTTAGCTTTTTTAGCATCCACGTCGCCAGCTTCGGTTGCTTGATTTGCAAGATTGACGACTTTAGGCGGCCGATCAAATAACTTGGCTAAACCTTTCAAAATTTCCGTCATCGACCACTGGCCAATGACTAAACTCCCGATCACCACCAAACTCAGGAAAACTGAGTAGGTCCCGGCTGGCGAAATCAGCATAGCCAGGCTAGCAAAAGTCTCTGTGCCCACAGTACCGGCTTTAGCGGCACCGAGTACACCAAGCGCCATACAGACAGTTCCGAGCAAAACGTGTGGTTTTGACCAAGCCCAGGGGGTTTGGAACATCACTAAACCTGACGCAATGAAAACAAATGGGAAAAACAGCATGGCTACGCCAAAGCGATCCATCAAGTAGTGGTTAATGGTCGACAACACCACACCTTGACGACTAAACGACACCATTATCAAAATCCCGATCAAAATCAGAATAATCGCTACTATCGAATAGATAGTTTCAGGCCGAAGGTGAAGCTGGAAATTTGATTTGCGTCGTCTGCCCATAAAAATATTATAGGATATTTTTATCACACCCTATACCCAGTTGCAAGTCTCAGGTTTAGACCTCAACAACTGCCGCTACAATCAGCGGTTCGCGTTGGATCACTTTATAGAGCCGGCGACTTAATCGTTTCTCGATAGTTCTCTTGACTTCGTCGTCTTTGGCTTTCTTACCCAACTCATCAATGATATCAGCGCAGGTCGTCTGAATAAAGCCCACTACTTCATCGGCTTCTTTCATAAACACAAATCCGCGTGAAATTACCGAAATACGTCTCGTATCATAGCCTTTTCTAGTCCGTGGAATAATCACCACGATCATACCGGCCTGACTCAGGGCGCGCCGGTCAGCCAAGACTACTGGTCCCACATCACCGATACCCAAACCATCGACGGTTCTGCCTTGGAGATTCAGATGTTCACCAATTTGAGGCGCACCTTCTCCAAATAACAGCACTTCGCCATGTCCTGGGATCAAGACTTGTTGAGATTTATAGCCGACTTTTTCAGCCACCAGTTCGACAAATTTGACTCGATGTCGATCAGCTCCACCCACTGGCATCACAAACTTAGGTTTGACGAGACCGAGGAGTTTTTGCTGTTCTGGGGCACTGGCATGTCCAGACTGGTGCAGATCTTCTGCCAGGTCAGGATAGGTCACATGGACACCATTACGACATAACTCATCAATTGCCGCATAGTAAGGAATCTCGTTACCTGGGATCGCATCAGCAGAAAATACCACTTGGTCAGTCGGCTTGATCTGGAGCATGGGATGATCACCATAGACAGCTCGCACTAAGGAAGAACCCTCTTGACCCTGGCTACCTGCGATAATGATACAAACATCTTTATCTGGCAAGTCAGCCAAATCACGCTTATCCACCCAATTTTGTCGGTTAAGTCGAAGTTTTTTCAGATTGGCTGCTACTTCCACATTTTGCTCGACCGATCGACCAATAAAAGCAATTTTTCGGCCATGTTTTTCAGCAGAATCGATAATCTGCTGAATCCGATGAATATGAGAACTCATCAGTGTGACGATAAACTTGCCTTTGGTCTCGGCCATGGCTTTATCAAGGACCGGTCCGACTGTAGACTCTGATTTGGTCCAGTTCGAACGCTCGACTCTCAAACAGTCGATCAACATACACAAAACACCTTCATCGCCCAGTTTGCCGATCAAGTCAAAATTGGGTTTCTGCCCATCGACTGGATTCTCATCCAATTTGAAGTCAGACCCATGATAGATCACTCCAACTGGAGTTTTGATGGCATAGTGACGAGTATCGGGAACTGAGTGGGTCATCACAAATGGTTGAGCCTTAAAGTTTTTGGAAATCTCAAACCACTCATGGTCTTTTACCACAGTGATACTGCGATCTATCCCTCCATCTCGCATTCGGTTGGTAGCAAATCCAGCTGTCAAAGGTGAAGCATAGATCGGAAACTCGGGTAAATCTGGCAAGATGTAAGGCAATGCCGCGATGTGATCATCATGACCGTGAGTCAAGATCATACCGACGATTTTCTTGCCGGCTGTGAGTTGGTCGAGCAAGTACTTGATATCAGGGATCAAAATATCCACACCAGGCATGTACATATCTGGAAAGCCGATACCACAGTCGACGATGAGCATCTCATCTTCGTACTCATAAATAAACATATTTTGGGTTACATTTCCCATCCCACCCAAAGGGATTAATCGTAATTGAGACATCTCAACTCCTATTCGTTAATCTGGTCACTTGCTTACGAGCAAATCTCCAGTAATACATACTTTTTTTCCAATTTATGTTGTAAGGCAGAAGGCTTCTCTTTTTCTTTTCAGGTCTTTCAGCCACTAGAGCTAGAAACACCAAAGTAGATGTCAAAACTGTCACCATCCAATACACCAATAAACTAGATTCAAATGGTGGATCAAATATGAAGTACATCGCACTTAAAAAAACAAATAAACAAGCAATAATGAGCTTCATTACTCTCAAAAACATGGGGTCAGGCGACTCATAGTTCCAAATCGTCGCAGAACCTAAAAGCCCAAAAATAAAACCTAACAGCACAATCAACCAGATTGATACATTAAGGCCAGCGCTCAAAGGAATGAGTAAATTTAGAAAAGCTAGTGCTCCAACTAATAACAATGCTCCGGCATAAATAGCTAGATGTGAAAACAGTTGATGGAAAAATTCAGAGTGAGCAAACATGTCATACAAAGGTTCACGACTCCGCTTGAGTTCAAAACTCTTGGTCAGTGAATGTATGACTACAAAAAATGACACGAATAGAAATAAAGTACTGAATATCGTATCAAATATGAACAACTCTGTGACCGATAAAAACACTCCCAAATCTTTCTTCATCCAGACGAAAATGAGTGATTTTATCCAAACAAAAACAATGGGCATCAACAAAAAAGCATAAATAAACTGCACAAAATCAAACTTGAGAAATTCTCGCTTGCCATTATGCTTGTAAAGCAACAGAGAGCTAACTAAAGCTAACACCGGAATTAAAAATAAAAAGATGATCATACTTCTTCTCTAAAAAATTGCCTCAACAATGTTTTCTTTTACATGCTCTGTAAATTTTTGTTCTTGTATCCAAGTTATCACTTTCTTGATCTTTTTAAAATCAGCTTCAAAGGCTGTTTTGACATTGGTAGCTCGTAAGGCAGCAGCCGGGTGATACATCGGTAATATAAACTGGGTTCGTCCGTTCCCGATCACTTTATGCAATCTTCCATGTACTTGAGAAACCTTCACATCAGGTAAAAACTTCGCCATACTAT
>CAYQZC010000034.1:0-7794 GCA_964421945.1 uncultured Pseudomonadales bacterium | reverse complement strand
CATTTGGGGTCTTATTTATCTTTTGCTGGGGGGTTATGTGTTGTACCAGTTTGTGAAGAAAGATAAAAAAACAGAAGTCCTTCTCCAAAAAATTAACCCACTTTTTTTTGCCACTTCGCTTGCTAACATTTCTTGGATATTTGCTTGGCACTATGACTATATCGGCTTTTCAGTGCTCATCATGATAACGTTACTCATTCTTCTTATAAAGATTATAGACATTCTTCGCACACAGCAGTTCACACCACTTGCAAAACTTTTTGTTTGGGCGCCTTTTAGTGTCTATTTTGGCTGGATTACGGTGGCGACTATTGCCAACATCACGGTGTTTATGGTGAGTATTGGCTGGAATGGGTTTGGTATTGCGGACTTTATCTGGACAAGTATTATTTTGCTGGTCGGAGCATTAATCGGAATTGCTCGAATGAGTAAAGACAAAAGCATTGCCTACGGTATGGTGCTTATCTGGGCATACTCATGGATACTTTTTAAACACATGTCTGCTAGCGGTTTTGAGGGAAAGTATCCGAGTGTTATTTGGACTGTGGTTTTATGTCTGTTCTTATTTTTGGGGACAATCATATGTATAAACATTAAAAGAAAGTATGAATAAGTATGTTTATTAAACTCTATCTTATTGCCCTACCAGTTTTTTTTGCCATCGACATGGTCTGGCTGGGATTAGTAGCCAAGAACTTTTATGCCAAGCATATTGGGTTTCTGATGGCACCTAATATCAATTGGGTGGCTGCGATAACCTTTTATTTACTGTTTATCGTAGGTACAGTAGTGTTTGTGATATCACCAGCCTTGGAACAGAAATCATGGATTAACGCAGTATTGTATGGTGCATTATTCGGCCTCATTACATATGCCACATATGACTTAACAAATCTGGCAACTGTTAAAGACTGGCCTCTGATTGTTACGATCATTGATCTCATTTGGGGTACAGTGCTTGGAGCTACAGTTTCCGTTCTAACCTATTTTATTGCAAATAAAATTATCTAAACTTGGTAGCGGTGGGTGGAGCTGGAAAAACAGGTGGAGGCACCAGAGGCACCATATGTTTAGACTTGAATTTTTGGCTCAAAGCCGATAGGCTGTATATATGAGTTCAATGATCTTACGGCGCATCTTCTTTTCATTTGGATTTTTATTGGCCAGTGGTTTCTTTACTGCTGGGACTGTCCAAGCTGCTTCGTACTATGTGGACTCAAGTGCTGGCAACGATGCCAACAGTTGTACACAAGCTCAAAGCCAAGCTACTCCCCGTCGAACTGTCAATGGCATTACCGCCTGTAATCCAGGAGCAGGAGATACAGTCTACTTCCGTGGGACTTTTAATCAAACCATCAATGCTCCCCAAAGTGGTCAAATCGTCCAAGCTACTACTTCGATCAGTGGTGTGAATGGTAATCAAGTCACTTTTAACACTACCCCTGCTGGAGTTTCATCAACTACTGATTATGTCTATGTCTATGGTAGTCGCAAAGGGAATAGTGGTGCTTTTAAGGTCTCGGCTGTTTCTGGTAGCACCATCACAGTCGACACCTCATCATTGCCTGGAGGTAATTTCCTGGCTGAATCTGCCGGTGATCCTGGTGATCTGCAAGCCGCTGTTATCAGACCTGTGGTCTACACAGCTTGGGACAAAAACAATCCTCCCACCTGGAATTTTAACTCGGCTTTGTACTATGGTTTTAATCGACAAGCAGTGATGCTGAGTTATTTGAGATCACTTTCTGGGGCCTCTAATGAAGTTTGGGGCGCGATTTACCTTGATGGATCAAATAATGGTAGCAACGATTATTTCGTGGCTGATCACGTCGAGATTCAAAATGCCGCTACTTCAATCGGGCTATCTAACAATGATTTTCACGCTTCATACGGCATCGTACAACACAGTCGTTTCCAAAATGTGGGATACGCCGGTGGAGTATCTGATGAAGTGATTTATTGGGGTAATTTCTTACAGAGTCAAAAGAACCATGACTATGTCCAGATCATGTATAACCAAATTGGCCCACAAAAACAGGTGCCAGTAACCTCGGCTACTGGCCAACAAGCGGTTGGAGACGGGATTGAAATCAAAGCCAGTAGTCACTATCCTACCGTGTTTGGAAATATCATTACCGGTATGTACTTGACCTATGGTTGTGATGACTCCCCTATCCGTTCGGCCGGCGCCAATGGATTTATCGCAAATAACTATATTAGTAATGTCTACCCCACCCCCAACAACATTCCTGGCTGTGGTATTTCTATCGTGGAAGGGGCAGCTGGGGCCAACGGTACGATCGTGGCAAATAACGTGATCGCTAACGTCAAAAGCACTGGTATCAGAGTTTTTAACACTAGCAACGTCCAAGTCCTCAATAACACGATTTATAACATTACCTCCATCCCTGGCTGTTGTGCCGACGAATCAATGGGCATCATGATCCAGACCGATGGGCAAGCAGCCACTGGAAATGTGGTAAGAAACAACATCGTGGTCAATGCCCCAGTAGGTATCGGGCGTTATCCCTGGAGTCTAGGGCCACAATTTAGTGTCACGACTGGAAACAATATCGTCTTTAATACTCCTACTGCTGCCTGGGGTGTGGGTATCACAGCACAAGCTACAGACCGTGTCATCAACCCAAATCTGATCAATCCAGCAGGAGGCAACTTCGCGATCGGTGCTGGATCGCCTGCGATCGGAGCCGGTGCTAATTTAGCCAGCGTTTTACAAATCGACAATCATAACGCCACTAACGTGACCCAGATTTCGACCGCCCCGGTCGTCAGAGCCGCTACTTGGGATGTGGGTGCTTATACTGTGGCTGGTGGAGCTCCTGCTCCGAGCCCCAGTGTCGTTCCCACGGTGATCCCTACCCCTTCACCGATTGTGATCTCACCAACTCCCGCAGTCACCCCAAAGCCGGCCAATTCACCTTCTCCAGCTCCTGATTTGGCCTGTCGTGCAGCGGACATCAATCAGGATGGCACGGTAAATTTGGCTGATCGGTCATTAATATTGCTTTACTTTTTCCAAGCCAAGCCGGCAGTAGTCAGAGCAGACATTAATGTCGATGGCATTGTTGACCTCACTGACTATGGTTTGTTAGTGAAATCATTTGCCCAAAATTGTCCCTAACGGTGCTCATGGTACAATAACGTCGTTCGTCTTGGCCGTTTAGTCTCAGTTGGTTAGAGCGTCCGGTTTACATCCGGAAGGTCGCAGGTTCGAGCCCTGCAACGGCCACCAAGCTACTTGTTTTGTCAAAATTTGTCAGACTTTTCCATTTTGTCAGGTCTTTGTCACGCATCAGATATGTATCACTGATACGATGTGTATCTATGTCCAAAGAACTACCCTTTTCCACAGTGGTGCTTGAACAAATCCGAGAGCTCAAAGGGATGCCTGAATTGGCTCCTACAGAACAACAAAACCTAGTTCTCAGCGAGTTTTGTGCTTTGATTCATGATCCAGAATTCTTACAGACAGAAGCTGCAATTCCCGTAGTGAGTCGGATGGTGAAGATGTTTGATCTCGATTTTTCTCATATTGTGGCTGCTGCTCGTGCCGCCCATGCTACCCAAAATCAGGATGGGGCTAGCTATGTCAAACGTAAACCCTACCAGAAGTGGTAGATACACATTGACAGTATCAGCCCATAGCATTCACAATCGGGCTTATATATGACAAATTCCACCGAAAAAACCGCCGCACTGATTCAAGTTTCGGAGCTGCATTTAGATAAAAGGCGCAGTATCCAGGATGCAGATCCATTGGTATGCCGCGCTAATGGTCTGTTAGCAATTTCATTGCTCTACGTCGCAGACCCCGGTCTTTTTGTTGCTGTTTTGCCCAAAGAAAATGGCAGTAAGCGTCGAGTGGTGACTGATATTTACATTGCTTCCAACCCACAGGATGCGATTAAGCCTATCATCACCATGATAAATGACTGGTTTGCAGACTATGGTGGTGAATACATATTCATGCCGCTAGCAGCACTTAATCAGATCAATGAGGGCGACTTTGAGTCGGGATTTATTATGCTGCCAGAAGAAGAAAACGATGAATCTCGCAAAATGCTCCTGCAACGTGCTCAGGAACATGGTGGATATATTAAATCACATCAGGTGGCAGAATATGTGCAAGACTACGCCATCATGAGCCAGTTCACAAAATAGGTTTCTACTCGAGGAAATATGACTTGACAAACGGGTGAAAAAGGCCTATAATATTTTTGTTAGTTCACAAAGAGAAACTAGCCAGCACAAGCTGGAGGAGAGTCGATCGTGGACCTAAGTACTCCTTTTGTAATTTGTTTAGGTTCCGTTTTTGTCATGTTCGCACTGTTTGTTTTTTTCACTGTTGCCAACCTAAACAGTGCACCGCGCACCCCCACGGGGCCAAGCGCTGAGGAAATCGGCATGCGGTTTGGTGCCATGTACGCGTATGAGCATCGGAATGATGCTCCACCGCCTGCTGCGCCAGAAGCGCCGAACACAAATGAAGGTCGTTTAGACTTTCGTGACTGCATGTAAAATAAGCCCCCTTAAACAAGGGGCTTTTTGATTCTTTCTCCCGATTTTTACCAGAGTTTTTTCGTGTGAGCACCTGTTTTTTATTCGTAGCGGAGAGCGTTCAAAGCACTGATTTTTGTAGCCCGGATGGCTGGATAAACGCCTGTAAACACCCCAACCACCAGTGACAAAACAAAAATGAAAATCACAAAACTAAGGGGAAGAAATGCTACATCTATGTAGCCGGCCCCTTTGGTAACTGAGAACAAACTGAGTATTAGACCCAACAATTTTCCACTAGAGAATCCCAGAATGATGCCAAGTATGCCTCCAAAAAATCCCATGACCAGTGACTCTGTTAAAAAGAGTTCTCTGACTTCATGAGACTTCATGCCCATGGCTTTCATCAAGCCAACTTCTCGGGTCCTTTCCAGCAGTGAAACGGTCAAGGTGTTAAACATGCCAAGGGCAGCAATTGCCAGTGCAACCATGCCCACTATCAATAAGGCGATTCTAGCTGAGGCAAATAGCCGATCAATCTGTTTAACTGTGTCAGCTACAGAGCTCGTTGCAAAACCTGAGGCCTCAATTTTTTTCCTTACTAAGGACAAGGTATCTGATGAAGCTACGACAACTTTGACTTGAGAATAATTTCGGACCCCAAGCCCGCGCAAATCCGTGAATGGGACGTAAAAAAATGGGGCTTTATCCTCAGGCACCACCCCTACAATAGTGTACTCAGCAGGAACAGATTCAATTTTTTCATTTGATTCTGCTTCTAGTAAATCACCAACCACCACATATGAAGTTTGGAAAGATTTTCCCACAGCTTCATTCTCATTCATTCCCAATATGTTAAGCATGGCACGATTTACCACTGCGACTTTTTTGGCTGTGCCTGCCAGGGAAACGGTAGTTGTTTTGGTGTTGTTTGTGCTGGCAGATTCTGAGGCAATTTCGACCCATCCCTCTCCAGCATCAGAGATACCAGCATCCAAACTAGCCACAGCACTATCACTAGCATTTAGGTCTGCAGTCGTAAGATCAGTGTCGATTTCAGTGGTATCACCCAAGACTTGTGATCGTACTTCTCGAAGTGGCGAATTAACCAAAGAAACGTTAGATTGGGCAGTGTATCCAGTAGCCAATAATTGCTGACCATCCTCTCCCAGCTTTTTTTCATAACCTTCCATACAATTGGGATTGCTATCAGGATCACAGTTGGTTTGCGTCCAAAGCATAAATTGACCTTCAATCCATTGACCGTATTGTTGACCTCCAGACAGTAAGGTTAATTTGCTTTGAGATCGAGCTTCGGGATACATACTACCCCAAACCAGATTACCTTGCTGCTTCCCAATACCTCTCCGGGCATAGCCAAGGACCTCAGAGTTGGTGGCGGGGTGGGATCTGATTTTAACCCAAGCTTGGTCATCGATTGAGAAATCTGCCACCAGTTTTGAATCAGGTGATTCCCAAAATTCTTCAACTCCTGCTTCTGTCGCATATCCTGCTACCGAAGGTCTTTTATCCTGATCAATGGATAGCTCGTTTGAGTCAAAAATAGTTCCTTTGGTAGGTTGGATAGCTGAGCTTTTTAGAAAATCGGTTGTGACGCCATACACAGCCATATCTGAAACTGAGTTTTGGAAATTGACACGCGCAACTGTTGCAATCAGTGGTAAAACTTGATCAACCTCTTCGAGACTGGTGATGTTTGCTAACGTTGCATCATCTATTTTCTCTCTGCTACCAGGCATGGTGGTGACTTCTGTCTGTTTGAGCTCATCCAATCGAGCCACTCTTCGGATCACCAGCTCTTGCAATCCAAAACCAATGGAGACTAAAAAGACGATGGCCCCAACACCAATGGCCATGCCACCAACGGTAATGATGGCTCGAGAACGTTTGAAAAGCATGTTTCTCAATGCCATGTCAATCAAATTGATGCGATTAATAGTACGTTCTTGTTTGCGAGAAACAAAACTTAAGCGGCTGAGGAGTAGTTTGGAGAATGTGGTCACCGGAATCCGGATAAATCCAGGTATGAATTTGATCCGCATTATTTTGTTAACGAAAATATACAGCAAGTAAGCATTGAGCAAGAACGTGAATGTCAACGTTTGCCAGGTCCAAACAGCTGTGACTTGGAGAAAACGTCCCAGCCGCTTAGGCCAAGTGACGAAAGAAAGGAGCTTGCTAGTAGGTAGATTAGGTATCGGCATTTGGTTTATTTTTTGAATCTGGTTCTGGATCGTCGAGTGATTCTGTGGTGATAACTATGCGATTTGGAGATTTCCTGCTTCTTTTTACTTGTTTTTTCTGAGCAATTTTTGGTTCTAACTCCGGTGATTTGACTGCTTTTACAGGAATGGCAGGTTGTGTGGTAGGTGTAGCAGTTGCAGAAGGTGCAGCAGGTGTATTGGGTGAAGTAGGACTAACACCTCGTTTAAATGATACATCCTTGAAGAAATTTTTAACATCATTGCCTCGATAGGTGTCGATGACGTTTCCATCCAACATACGGACCGCCGCGTGCGCATAATTGAGATACTCTAAGTCATGCGTGACCATGACTAAAGTTTTTCCTTGATCACGATTGAGAGACGCCAACATTTGCATTACTTCTTGGCCGGTTTGATAATCAAGGTTTCCCGTAGGCTCATCGGCAATTATTATTTCAGGATTGTTTGCGAGTGCTCGAGCCAGAGAAATACGCTGTTGTTGACCTCCACTCAGTTCAGTGGGTATGTAATATGCCCATTTATCCATTTTGATACTGACAAGTAGTTGCAGAGCTTTTTCAATCGCCAATTGCTTTTCCATGCCGAGCAGCATCAGTGGAAATGCCACATTTTCTACTACCCGCATCGATTTTATCCAGTTTGGTTGCTGGTAAATCATGCCGATGTGCTTTTTGCGAAAGCTCGACCGATAATCTTCATCGGTATTTGCATAAATATTTTCACCTAAAAAAATGACAGAGCCTTGATTTGGCTCCTCAAGGCCTAAAATGACGTTGAGCAGAGTCGATTTCCCACACCCAGAAGGACCAATAATAACGAGAAAATCACCCATCTCAACCTCTAGAGATACCCCGCGCAAAACCTGAACTTGTTGCTCGCCAACTTGGAACGTTTTTTCTACGTTTGAAACTTTAATAATTGGCTCAACCATACACTCTATTTTAAGCACAAAATAGCCTGGTGAACAATGCTTAATTCCTTACTGTGACCGATCTTAAATCATGGTATTATCAAGGGTATGAAAACAGTT
>CAYQZC010000033.1:1176-7858 GCA_964421945.1 uncultured Pseudomonadales bacterium | reverse complement strand
CCCTCAAACCCCGACCAAGCTACCTTAAAGTCAGCGAGTATTACAAAGGAGAGACTTTTCAGGTCACTGGTCGCGGCCAGGAACAATTATTGCTGGTACCTGTCGATAAAGTGTCAGAGTTAACCAAAAAAAGCCTGAAACGACGCCTTCAGATCTTGGCAACTCAGATTTCCCGCCAAGTCTCTGTACTGGTAGCTCCTGTATTTGTCGTTTCAGTCTTTTTAGCCATACTTTTCCCAACTATCTGGAATATCACTATGTGTGTGCTCTACTCTGGATTGGTAAGCCGAAAGCTCATCGCTTGGTTTAAAACGCCTCTGATCACTGGGACTGTCGTCGATGAAAACGGGCAACCGATAAATCGTGCGATTATCCGGCTGAGTATCTCTGGTAGTGATGAGCTTACCTCACTCTTGGCGACAGATAAAAAAGGCAATTTCACCATGTTTGCCGACAAAGGCAAATACCAACTCAGCGTCACCAAACCCGGATATATCTGGTATGACCAGGCCTCCCCACTGAGCTCATTTGAGGTCAATGCCACCCTCACCAGTCAGAGTCTAGTAGTGACGATGAAACCCATGGAAACCATGTACCTAGAGCTTGGCTTGTAACGCTCGGTTTTTGGTAATAAACGGTCCCATTGTAGGTTGGCTTGCCTGTACTTTTGTAACATCCTCATATTTATAGAGTTCACTTTATTAAAAAATGAAATCTAGTTCTACACAGGACTTATAATTTTGTGGCGGAAATAGACCTTTTATTCATTTATAAGTTTACTGTAAAGCAAAAGCCATCATTCGCGTTTACTTCGTAGCAATAGCCAATAATATGATTATTATTGGTATTTTTGTATTTTCTTTGTATATTTTATCCAGATTTTTGTTTGCAGTTATAACAGACATTATTACCGCACCATTGCAGATTATTTGACGCAATATCTGGAAAACTTATTTACGCAGTCATAGAAAATGTTCTATTTGTATGACAAATAGCATCAAACTATTTTTACTTTCTTAGCTAAATAACATACCCGAAACAAGGCGCCCTAGACCTGGTCATTTTAGCCTGTAAACATTAGTTACTCAGAAAAAAGGGGGAAAAGGTCTGATTTATCAACTTTTTGATTTTAGGTAGCCGCCATTGCCAGGCTTTGCCAATCAGTAATGAGCTGACGAGGTAGTGGAGTGTTGGGAAGCAACTGAGCAACAAAACCCGGATCTTGAGTCATCGCGGACATCAAACGATTGAATAAAGAAGAAACTTGCTTGTTTTCTCGCTGGATCAATTGAATTTCGACATTATTTTTGGCTAGCAATCGACTTATCTCAGTGCTAACACCAGAGTAAACTCCAGAGATATCCTGTAACATAAAAGCTTCTTTGAAAACTTTGGCGGAGTTACCTAGAATCCATTCACTCACCTTCCCTATCATCACCGAACTAGGATACAGCAAGGCACATTCGTCAAGAAATGGTTTAGGAATAGTCCCAGGCAATAAATAACTCCCTCTTTGAAGCGGAATTCCCCCATACTGTAAGATCTTGGCTCTAAAGTAACGGAAACCTGGATCCTGTCTGGGAGCTTTGAGGCAAAAAACACAATTCCACTCCAGAGCTAGCTGGTTACTAAAAAGAGCCGGAAATAAGGCCTTCAAAGCTTGCTCTCCTAAAGAAGAAACTCTACCCACTCGTTGATCTTCATTCTGTAATAAGTCAAGGTAACCATGCTTGGCAAGTCCATACAACAATGACCTCCAGCCACTATCAGATAACGTCGGTACTGCCAACCGCGCTGCAACCACAGGAAGTGGGACTAGTTGAGAATCACCTCTGAAGAATGCTAATAATATTGCTTTTGAGTTTGATTTCATGTACGAATATTAGGCGAATATTGCAAGCAGTGCATTGATATTATGGTCTCAAATCCTGGTTTAGGTCACTAGTTTTGCACATTTATAAACCCGAAATATATCAAATGGGCATACTTAGGCGAATTAAAACCACCGCACTCCGCCATCATGCCTGGAGGAAAGTTCATTTCCAGGTGTTGCTTTATTTTTACTACATTCAACCATCATTAATCAAGCGGTGCACAGACTAGTGAAAATGTGTAAAACTCAAAGTCAGTATATGTTGTAAGCAGGTTATTATGCCCTCCTTTGTCAGGTCTGACCCAGATTGATCGTCATGAAAACGCGTGAAGAACAGACCTACAAAATCCGAATCTGACCATCAGATAGTGCAGAACTGATTTTGGCACTCCTCGCTCCCTAATCTCGTTGATTGACTGGGATACTTGAGGTGACTACACTGGATACATGCGGTGTCTAATGTGTCTAATACCTCTGAAATAATCCGCAACATGCACCTGTAATCTAATGATCTAGTTTGAGTATATGCCCGCCCTGACTTCCCGTACGATTTCCCCACTGAAGCCTGCTTTGGAGTTCTTCCAACATGCGGGTGTGGCTAACGAACCTGCTGTACGCCTAGCTCGGGCCTTGACAGATTTTTGCAACTGGCAAGCCGACCCCAACAGTTGGTCAAAGACCGGATGGCTAGCCTATCAGCAACAACAAACTTGGCTCTCCCAACTGCCACTGAGTGAAAATGAAATCGTCCAACGCTTTATTGAGCATTTCCCCTCCTCCCAGATTGAGATCGCTCTCCTTAAGTTCGTTTTAGCACTCAACTTAAACAACTGCTCAAAGTCCACTATCAGAAATTACCGCAGCGATATCAACCAATTTTTTACTTTTTGTCGGACAACTTCGGTTGGCAAAGCTCTTACCAAAAACCAAATCCAGAGTTTTGAGCGATTCCAAGCTGATAATGGATTACTTGCCTCAAGTATCAAACGAAAAACCTCAAGTATTCAACATTTCTGGCAGTGGTGCTTCCAACATGATCTGGTTTTATCTGGACCTGAGAGCAACGTGGAAATTGCCAAAGAGCAAGTCAGACAAGTTTCAGAGGCAGCCGTGGCGATCATGGCCCCACAGCAACCAATCACCGCTTTGGTCAAGATCGAGGAAAAACCAAAAGCCTTGCTCAAAATCCCTCCGACTCCAGTCATCGCTCTTGATTCCCACTTGAGAACTCAACCTGTAGCTCTAGAGGAACTCCGATTACCAGCTTTCTTAACTGGGAAATCGAGTCAAAAAATTTCACATACACCGGCGGTCAAAGTCGAAAAGAAACAGCCACCAGAGAAAACACCAGTCAAAACAGCTAAGCTCGACAAAGTTTCATCACTCAAACCCAAGCGAGCTAGAAGACCTGTCTTCTCTAACCTCAGGAGTGCATTCGGAGGCTTCACACAATTCCTCAATAATGCTCAAGGCTGGGTCACCTATCTCAATCTGGCCGTGTTGTTACTTTTCATTCTGGGTATCAGTGTGTTGGGGTATCAGCAATTTTTTAGTACCGTCAACACACCTTTGGCCTACCCCAGTTCACCTGTTAACCCCAGCCGAATTTTATCCTTCCAGGGTCGATTGACTGATACCGCTCAGAATCCTGTGACCAGCTCAACTGCTATGGTATTTAGTGTCTACAATCACCTGAGTAATGGTGCCTATACCGACACCCCAGGTTCGGCCGGCCCTCTGCTCTGGCAAGGTAGCTGTAGTGTCACTCCCGATCAAGACGGGATCTTCAATGTCAATCTGGGAGATGGCACCTGTGGTTCGGCTGTAAATGACTATGTTTTCTCAGAAAACCAGAGCACCTATCTGGAGATCCGAGTAGGCAGTGAAACCTTGACTCCTCGCCAACCACTTCGTAGCGTCGCTTATGCCCTAAACGCTGGTACCCTCCAAGGGTATCCTCTGTCTGCAACAGGCGCCGCCACCGTCAACACTATCCTGTATATGGACGGTGGTGGAAGCGTGGTCCTGGGCGAAACAAACCCGGAGATTCGGTCTATTTCTGGTAGATTTACTCTGGAGGGACGGAGTTTATTATTCCAAACTGCCAGCGGCAGTAACGGTGATATTGTCTTGGATGCCGATGGCCTGGGCGGGGTGATTTCTCGAGATTATGTCAGTGCTCCAGGCGCTACTCTATCTGCTACCTATGCTGGTGGCGTACCACTCACTGTCCAAGGTGGACCGAGTGGGACAGCTAACTTAGCTAACTTCCAGAACAGCGCAGGTGGCACTTTAGCTTACGTCGACAACGCGGGCAACATCGTGACGGCCGGAAACTTGGGCATTGTGGCCGATACAGACCTCCTGCAACTAGCCAGCAACGCTCTAACCATCAACGGCACAATGACCAGTTCTGGAAACATAAATTCCTCAGGCGGGTCGCTCCTCACCGGAGGCACTGCTCGGATAGACAACTCGGGAAATTTGACCAATATTGGGACTACTCAATTTAACTCAATCACCTACACCTGGCCAGCATCTCAAACTACTGGGTACGTTTTGTCTACAAATGGTAGTGGAGCTCTGTCTTGGATACCTGCTGGAGTTGGTGACAGTTACTGGGCAGGAAGCAATGGCACTATCTACCCAACCAACTCTACCATTGATGTACTATTCGGAGGCCAGGCCAGTTCCAGCGCCAACTTTGCTTTCATCAACAATAACGGCGGCACCCCCACCGCCAGTATCTCTGGTAATTTGACCCTTAACTCAGCTGGCGTCTTAGCCACCACCAATCAACGCACACTCACTATTGGTGATAGTAACACCGGCAACATTAATTTCTACTCAGATGGCACCCACCTCATGACTATGCGCCCAGATGGTAACGTGGGCATCGGGACTACTTCCTCAGATCGAGTCTTAACCATAGTGGATGCTGATGGCGTGAGTAGCAACACCCAGTTGCTCTATCTCAAACAGCAGAACAGCAACTCTGGCTACTCATTCAACTTGGAAGATACCACTAGTGGTCGGCTCTACATCCAAGGCGTCACCGGCGGCACCGAGAGCAACATCATGACCATGGATCGTAATTTGAATAATGTGGCCATTGGGACCACGGCTCCTACCAACGTTACTACTGGTTGGGGTGGAGCCAACCAAGTCAGTCGGTTGTGGCTACATGATGCCAATGGCAACAGCTTCACTTCGTTGGTGCTCTCTGGAGGTACTTCAAGTACCGGTGGTGGGGCTATTCAGTTTGTTGATAACTCTGGCAACCCCATTGCTGACTTTGGAACAGCCAACGGCAGTGAAATTGGCTTTGCCAACCGCCAAAATGCTGCCATCAACTTCTATACCAACGGAGCCAACAATCGACTGACCATTCTGGGCACCGGAAACGTTGGCGTGGGAGGTGATACGACTCCCAATGCTCTATTCTCTGTTGGTACAACCTCACAATTCCAAGTCAACTCGTCTGGTATCATTGCTGCCATTGATGGAGTTGCTCATACCATTGATGATCTGAACGGTAACTTAAGATTTACGTCAAACTCCGGTGTCATTGAAGTCAATTCCAACTTCTTTATGGATGCCCAAAACGATGTCCGCTTCGGCGATAGCGACTCCACCAACTACGCCGCAATTCAAGCCCCAGCCACTATCGGAGCTGACTACACGCTCACCCTCCCAACCACCGATGGCAATTCTGGCGAAATCCTAACCACCGACGGGGCTGGCGTCCTCTCCTGGTCAGCGGCCGGAGCAAACTACTGGGGCCAAGCCAATGGCGCACTCTACCCTTTCAACTCCACGGTTGACCTCTTGATCGGCGGTCAATCCACTGCCAGTGCCCGGTTTGCCGTTACTAATGTCAACACCGGCGCCACCACCGCCACCATCTCCGGCACCACCGCTGGCTTCGCCCTGAGCCTCAACGGCGATGGCACCATTGCCACCAGCTTGAACCGCTCGCTACTGCTCAATCCTACCGGCGGCAATGTCGGTATCGGCACCACCGCGGCTGCCAACAAATTGGAAATCGCTGACGCCGCCAACACGGGCCTGCGAATCGGCGGCATCGACCTAAATCGTCGCGCTGATGCCAATCGACACTTGTTGATCAGGTCAACCACCACCGGCAACTCGGTCCTGAGTGTTGCTCCCAACGGCAACGGCAATATCAGCTCATTTGAGTTCTTTGGTACTGATTATCAAGCCGACTCCACCAACTATGAGCGCCTACAGATTTTGGCCCAACAGAGTACCGCGACTGTTATTAGAACAGATAACGCTGGCACCGGCGTTCGCCGTGACTTGGATATCTACGCTGGGTCAGCCGGTCAGCTTTACCTGGACGCTGATGCTAATCGGGTAGGTATCGCCAACAACAACCCACAGTACCAGCTAGATGTGACAGGCACCACCAACCTTAATGGCTTGTTGCGAGTGGTGGGCTCCGCCGCTGGCATCCACATTGATTCCCGCGATGGCTCTGGCACACCATTCCAGTGGTACAACCCCACCGGAGATGACATCCGGCTCTACGGTAGCGTTGCTGACTTGATCGTCATCGACACCTCTGGTAACATGCGATTGAACGCCCAATCGGACGTGCGGTTTGCTGATAGTGACTCCTCCAACTATGCCGCCATCCAGTCCCCTGCCACCCTGTCTGGCAACTACACTCTGACCCTGCCTACTGACGACGGTGACTCTGGCCAAGTGCTTTCCACTGATGGCTCAGGAGTTCTGTCTTGGACGAGCGCTGCCACGCTGTCCAACATCCTCTGGTACCAATCTAGC
>CAYQZC010000033.1:0-1166 GCA_964421945.1 uncultured Pseudomonadales bacterium | reverse complement strand
CGCCGATGTACTGTTCGGTGGCACTGCCACTGCCAGTGCCAATTTTGCCTTCATCAATAATTCCGGCAGCGGCACTCCCACCGCCAGTATTTCAGGTAACCTGACCCTTAACTCGGCCGGTCTAATCCAATCTACTAATAATCAAACACTTACTATTGGCGGGACAAGTACTGGAGATATCATTCTCAGTCCCCGCAATAATAGTGGTAATGTAGGAATTAACACCACCAGTGCCACTCATGCCTTGACGGTACGTGGACCTGGTATCTTTTATCCTTCCGGGGTCACACCTGACAATACGTATAACGGGAGTGTGCGTATAACCCAAGCGGCGGCTAGTGGCCAATACATCAACTTAGTCAGACAAAGCAACTATTCTTGGTCGTTGGGAATGGTTTACAACACCTCTAATTTTGCTATTGGTCCAGGCGCCTCCACTGATTCCAACTTTTCTTCTCCTTCTTTTGTAATTGAAAACACCACTGGGGATGTCGGCATTGGATCAACATCTCCAGTCGCTGATCTTGATGTTGTCGGGGCCTTCTTCCTTAGGAGTGCTGCCGGTGCCGCGGGGAGTAACTACGGGGTAGAGTTTAATACCAGCTCTAGTTTGCCTCGAGTAGATTTTGTCCACAATGGAACCTACGTTGGTCAGTTTTCTTCTAATGCCACCAGTGTGATTTTCAAAAACAACCTCAATAACACCGGCAACCTGCTTTTCCAAACCAACACCAATAACGTGGAAACTACTCGTGCCACTATCACCAATGGCGGAAACTGGGGATTAGGCACCACCACCCCAATTGCCAAGTTGCAGGTCACCGGCATCCCTGCTCAAGCCTCAAATGCCCTGGTGATTTTTAACACTACGGGAAGCAATGATATTTTGACCGCCTCTACCTCAGGCACCACTCGCCTAACTCTGAGCAATGCCGGTGACCTACAACTGTATGGTCAGCAAGATCTCCGCCTGGCTGATAGTGACTCTTCCAACTATGCCGCTCTCCAGGCTCCCACCACCATTGGCAGTAACTTCACCCTCACCCTTCCTGATACTGACGGTGATAGTGGCCAAGCGTTGCAAAGCGACGGCTCCGGCGTATTGAGTTGGACTAACTTTGCTCCTTTATCCAGCATTTTGTGGTACCAAGGCAACGGAGCTCTGT
>CAYQZC010000032.1:0-7897 GCA_964421945.1 uncultured Pseudomonadales bacterium | reverse complement strand
GGCAGTTGATGTTTTACCTGTTCCCTTTGGTCCAGCAAATAACCAAACCTGAGGTACTCTACCGCGAGCTATCACCCGCAACAAACTTTCCCTCACGCTAGCAAGGTGAAGATCTGAGATCTGAGCTGGTCGATACGTGCGGTACCAAGACATAGGTTAATCGTGATGATAGCCCAATAAATGCATCAGGCCATGTTCGAGATAAAAACACAATTGGTCGTCCACCAGTTTGCCGTAGCGTTTGGCAGTTTTGACGGCTTCTGGAAAACTAATCACCACATCGCCAAGGTGTGGGGGGACGCCTTCGGGCAGTGGAAAATCATGAAGTTCGTGTCGTTCATGTTGGGGAAATGATAAGACATCAGTCTCGCCCATATGCTTGAGTTGAGATTCATTGAGGGCTTTGATTTTTCGCGCTCCTACCACCGATACATCCACCTGAGCATGATCGACTCCTTGCTCTCGCAGGACTCGCTCAACCGTCGCTCGTAATTTACGGCGATTCACACTAAACCTAGAACCGACAAAGACTGTGGTCGTAATCATAATTAAGAACCGTTACGCATGCTAGCATTCATATCTGCCAACATATCTTGGGCAGTTTGATTTATTTCCGCAGCAATGGTTTTACTCACCCCTGGCATCAAGCCCTCAAGCCAGAGTAGTAAGGGCGCTGGCGCCTTTTGCTTATCTTCACAAACTTTTTTGATCAAATCAACTTGGTCAGGCTCGAGCATCCCGGCTTCAGCATCAGCCAGCGCCCGAGATAAAATCACATTTTTAGCTATCGCTCCATAAGTAGCAGATACAACATTTGCCATATTATTCTCCATCCTCTTCAGCAGCGGATTCTAAGGCTATGGCTTCAGGACTTATACCTTCGAGGCCATTAAGTCCTTCAGTATAGAAATTGGCATCACTTTCCACAGTGCGATTCATGGCATCAAGTTCTGCGATTTGGGCTCCATTTTTATGCTCAGACATACTTTACCTTTCGACGGCAGGTGCTTGTAATTGGATGGGACCCAGCGGAATGGTGTTCCCTGGATCATCTACGAATAACAACATAACGCGACCACGGGCAGTGCGACTCCAGATTTTTCCTTCTCGGATAATCTCTGGTGAACCGCCATATTGTTTCTTTACCCACAGCGCCGGGCCGGCATCACCCACCACCCCAACTACCGCCATCCGGTCGGTAGGGTTGATTACAATCATTTTACGGAACTTATACCATTCCTTCAACCGAGGATGTTCGGTGTTCCAGTTTGGTAAGTATAACGTCTGGACTGCAAAATAATACTTCTCTCTTTGGATCGCGTCTGGTGTCAGCTGACCTTGTTCGGTAAACCAACCAAATGCACCTCGGTTTGGTGCGATCCCAGATTCGATATAGGCATCATGTTGCTCTAAAGAGTCACCCGGGAAACGTTTCAAATGCTGTTCCCCACCCATGATCCCCAAAGAATGATTGAGTCTATTCCCCTCTAGTTCGGCGGAAACCGGGAAACCTAAAATGTCGCTCAATTGTTGTTCGACATATAGTTCGTCAGATTTGGGTAGATGTCCAGGAGGTTGAGCAACTGCTTCCGACAACTTTTCCATGATGGCATTAAACTCTTCTTCAGACATTTTTTGAAGTTCATCGGTCTCGAGCCCACTTTGAACGGTCTGCACCGACTGTGATGCAGTCTGAGCTTGCACCTGTTCAAGTTTTGGGATGGCGGTAGGAGTGTTGAGAGCGATGGCACCAGCTAATGAGGCGGCCGCCAAAGTCTGCTGAGACATGGTTTTGAGCGCCTGGATTTGATCTGCGCGCGCAGCTAACCAGTCATCGAGCCGAGATTGAGTACTCTCATATTCACCCCGTGCCTTAGCATACCAAGTCTGAAAAATCTTTTTTGATTGCACCTTATTCAATGCCATACTTGTCTATGAGTGTAACAAGAAAAACGCTGAGCCACTAGCTAGAGTGTTTCACAGCTTCTAATGCTTGTCGCAGTCGCTCGAGCACCAAAGATTGGCTCATGACTGCCATGGTTTCAAACAATGGCGGCGTGGCAACTCGACCGGTAACTGCGATTCTGGTCATCATAAAAAACTGACCTTTGGACCACTCGTTAGCAGATTGCAAATCGCGCATCGCTGTCTCAATACTTTCATTCGACCAAGTTGACAACTTTGACAACACATCGAGGGTAGCTGTCAGCTGTGATGCCACAGTGGTGGGTTCGCTTTTCTTAAGCAGCAAAGTTTGATCAACTGAAATTGGTCGATAAAAGAAAGCTGTCAATTCAGTAACATCGGATAAAGTCTCGAGTCGTTCTGCGATCAAAGGTATGATCACATCAGCTTTATCAAAAGGAAAATCAGCAGGTAAGTAAGGTGTCAATCGATGCCGAAGTTCGGTCGGGCTGAGAGCTCTGATGTACATGCCATTGATCCATTTCAATTTAGCCAGATCGAAAACTACCGATTTGGCACTGATATCGGCCGGATCAAACTCACGGATGTATTCTTCAAGAGTTAAAATTTCTCGTTGATCGGCTGGCGTCCAACCCAAAATCATAAAGAAGTTAAGCATCGCTTCTGGTAAATATCCAGCTTCCAAAAATGACTGCGCCGAGACGGTACCTTTTCGCTTGCTCATTTTGCCTTTGCCGTCTGGATTTAGAAACACTGGAATGTGAGCATAGATTGGTGGTTCCCACCCAAAAGCTTGATAAAGCAAAATGTGTTTGGGAGTTGAGCTAATCCACTCTTCACCACGCATGACGTGAGTAATTTTCATTTCTTTGTCATCAACTACCACCCCAAGATGGTAGGTCGGGAATCCATCTGACTTGAGTAAAACTTGATCATCGACGCTGCTCGAGTTAACCACGATTTCGCCTCTGATCAAATCTTTAAACACGATATGTTGGTCTTCTGGCACAGCTAAACGAATCACATACTTTTCACCAGCTGCCACTCGCTCTTTGGCAACTTGGGGATCGATGGTCCGACAATGTTTGTCATACATGGGGGGTTGGTTAGCTTGGCGTTGAGACTCTCGGACTTGTTCGAGTCGCTCGGAGCTACAAAAACAGTAGTAAGCCTTGCCTGCCTCGACAAGCTCTTCAGCTTTTTGTTTGTATAATGGCAAACGCTCAGACTGTGTGTAGGGAGCGTGGGGGCCACCTTTATCAGGGCCTTCATCCCAATCTAATCCATAAGCACGGATAACTGACATGATGCGCTCCACTGCCCCATCGACTTTTCGTTCTTGGTCAGTGTCTTCGATCCGCAGTACAAAAACACCCCCATGCTTTTTGGCAAAGGCATAATTTTTGAGCAAAGTAGCGATATGACCTACATGGTACTCACCAGTCGGACTGGGAGCCATTCTGGTACGAACAGTTAAAGCGTTTGACATCATCACTAGATTATACGCCATCTGGGAAGTAGTTATTCCACCACCTCAGTGGTTTGGGCGTAGACCCGAGGATCTAGGGCTGGCACATACGCCACAAAGCCATCATCACCTTCAAAAACATAGACAGGCTGTAAGTATTCTTGTTCTTCAAAGCTGTCAAAATAACCAAGGTACACATCTCGAATAATCGCTTGATCCGATTCACCTTTGCTGGCCACATATGCTTCTCCAGCTTGAAGCAATTTCCAGGCAGATTGGGTGGTCCGAAGCGGATAGGTTTCAGACTGTGAATAATCCACCGCCTGATATTGGTACTGGAGATCGACTACCGCATCGATATTCTTGAAAACTCCGGTCACGATAGCTTCGATAGTACTTTTTTGGCCAGCTGGAGTGTACATTTCCCACTCTCCATCGATCGGATTTCGCTTTAACTGGACTCTTACAAAATCAGCATCTGAAAATGCCACTGCTGGTTCTAATTCGCCGCCTATCACTTTCAAAAAGGAAACCTCGCCTGATACTGTAGCTACATCAGCAGGCAGTAACTGAGCCCTGGTCAAAAAGCTTTTGACTTCAGCGACTGCTTCGACTTTATCTGGTACCGGAGCCTGTCGGATCAGCTCGGGTCGGCTGAGATAATCAGTAGTAAACGAAAAATGGCGAGTTTGAATATCCATTTCTAGAGATGACTCTAGCGGCTTTGCTTTGCTCCACCGATAGGTGGTTCCATCCAGGACTTCAGGTTCGAATACAAAACCAAGATCAGCTGCTCGCTTTCGAGCCTCCTGGTCTGCCAATAAACTTGGACTCGATTTCGGCATGAAAAACACCTTAGCTCGATCACCAAAATTTGGAGTGGTCCCATCAGCTGTTTCCAGTGTGTACGAGGCAGGTTTATCAGTGCTCAGCTGAGACGGAAAAGCAATCGCGGGCAATAATCCAAAACCCATAGTAGGTGGAGGCGGTGGCTCAGGATGGGTGGCCTTCCAATAAGCTACAAAAGCTGTAAAAAAAGTGCGACCTACAATCAAAATCACAATGGCAAGAGCACCAAACTTAACTGTTTGTCGTCCTAAATAGGCTACAAGAGTCAGATTGGGGCCGGTATTTGTGGTGGTAGCCATAAAGGTAGTGTAGCAAGTTATCGTGGCACAATCCACTTGTACTCGGCAGACAGCCAATCCAATATGGCCTGAGTGTCAGCATAGCGATCGGCACTGCCCATCACTACCACTATCACCTCATGCCCTTCCACCAAAGCTACCGTAGTCAAAACCTCACCTGCTTGCTCGGTAGTGCCGGTTTTGCCAGCAATGATAGTTGGTTTGATGCCCACTAGTTTGTGCGTCGAGTGCAAAGGATGGCTGTATTTTCCCGTCACATCACTCACCACTATCGATTTGGTACTCATGATAGTTCTCAATAGCTCATCTTCGATCACCTGTTTCGTCAATAAAGCTAAATCGCGTGCAGAGCTCCGATGATCGGGCTGGTCGAGCCCAGATGGGTTGGTAAAGTGAGTTTGAGTCAAATGCAAGGCTTGAGCTTGGTTATTCATGGCTTTCACAAAACCGTCATAACCCAAGATATGATTTTTAGCGAAAACGAATGCCGCATCATTGCCAGACGTCATGAGCAAACCATAGAGCAAATTGGCAACTGTTAGTTTTTCACCTACTTGCAAATTCATCACAGTGCCTTGGCTGAAAGCTTCTTCACTGACAGTGATTGCTTTATCTAAGGGATAGACTTGGCGAGCCACCAAAGCTGTCATGAGTTTGGTAGTCGAGGCTGGAGAGCGTGGTTGATCAGCAGCTTTTTGATAGAGCACTGCTCCAGATTTTCGATCGAGAGCTATGGCATATACAGCTGAAATTGAAGGGTCACTGGTAGGTATTGCCGAATCGGAAGCCTTCAAAACTGGGATGTCTGCCGGGACTAACAATCGGACTGGGGTGGGCCGAAATCCGATGATTGCTGGTGTTGGTGTTGATCGTGGCCAACGCTGCAAACCAATCCACCCCAAAATCAACACTGACAAAACAATTAGCATGATTGGGATCAGTGTTTTGAGCAAAAACCGTGCTGGCATGGGAGTCATTGTACGCTGTTCTGTGATTCCTAACTACCAGAATCTGACTATCTGACTTTTTTCACAATTGACAATGATCGATCAGCCATTAGAATTGTTTGTTGGTATGTTACAAATGCATTACATCACCTGCCGTGAAAATATGTTCGCCCTTATTCAAGTTAAGGACGGGGTGGTGATGGCGTAACAAATCGAAAAAAAAGATATGACACCACACCCCGCCAAATAGGCGGGGTTTTTAGTTATAAGGAGCACGATGTCACAAGCAAGAGAAAACCTAACCCACTACTACGCTGAAAAACTGATCCATCGGACAGTTAATGACAGTAACTCCAGTGCCTACTTCATCTCGAAAGTCTGGAGTGAAGTCATGTTGAGAATTGCTGAAGCAGAATCCGCATCTGAGCGCGAGCAAGAACAAATAGCATTTTTCGAGGCCCTAGCTACTTTGCCTCTACCGCCACATGCGATCCGATTATTGATCGAGCAAATCTATATCTCGACACACAAGCCGTACCCACATATCAAATTTGAGCAAGCCATACAGCTGGCTTTAGCAGAAAGCGTCTAGAAATAACCATGTCAGAAAAAACAGCCAGGATCAAAGAACACATCATCAAAGAAACTTTGCAGGACATTGCTACTTTACGATCAATCTGGAGTGGCGTGGACATCATCTTAAACCGAGCCAATGCCTTTGGTTATAAACGACCATCAGCTACCGAGTTTGCTCAACAACTGCCTGAGTTACTGCATGTCTTCGACCCCTCCGAAGAGGTAATTCCAAGTCAGGATTTTGGAGAAGTAGTCCCGATGCTGGTGGATGTTTTCGTACCTAGCTTTTTTGCTGATATTGCCAACGATCCTGATTATAACGATGTCTCAGAACAAATAGTTTCCCGCTCTATCAAGTCTCATCCCTTAGCAGAAGCTGCCAACCGATCAGAAGTACCACTCACAGAATTAAGTCTCGACGAGTATGTGGAGCTCTGGTTTTGGCTCCGAAGTCAAATCTGGGGTTAAATCAATCTTATATCTTTTGCAATGATTTGCAGGCTTTTTTTGCCTTTCCATTCATTGAGGCTGATGCTCCCGGCCACCATAACAGGTTGATCCAACTCGATCTCGTCCAAAAGTAATGATTTATTCCAAATCATAACCTGCAGAGCTGGTGCATCTGGATCTGTGGCCACCCAAAATTTGGCATGCTGTTTATTAGCACCAATCGCCTCTTTTTTGACGACAATCAGGTCTCTGATGGCAAAAGCCGGTTCAGGATTTCCTTGGCCAAACGGTGCTAATTGTTGAAGGCTTTCGAGCATGGAGAGTGAAATCAAACCCGCTGGTAATTCACAATCTAGTTTCAAATGAGGTTGCAACCAATCCTGATCAATAGTTTCTTTGGCCAAAGATTGCAAAAGCTCGGTCACCTCTGCTAATTTGGAGGGGAGCAAACTAAAACCTGCTGCCATAGGATGACCGCCCACTTCCAGCAAATGCTCGCGAATTTCACGGATCAAGTTCACAATGTTGACTTCGGGGATGGACCGGGCTGAGGCTTTGACTTTGTTGTCACTAATGGAAAGAACAATTGCTGGTTTTGAGTATTTTTCTACCAATCTTCCGGCAATCAAACCAATCACACCTTCGTGATAATCGGGAGACGCGACAACTAAAATATGATGCTCAGCCATCATTTCTGCCTGAGACACTGCATCATCAAAAAGGGCCTGAGTCAAATCCTGCCGCCTGACATTTGTCGATGCTAAAGTTTGAGCCAACTCATGTGCCCGATCTGGATTAACAGTACACAGTAACCGTAAAGCATCTAAACCATGCTCTAGTCGACCCATAGCATTAAGTCTTGGTGCTAAGGCATAATTGATAGTCCCAATCTCGATTTGCGATGGCTTTAAGCCAGCTAGCTGCATCAACTCACGGATACCTAAGCGTGAGGTTTTTTGAAGATGCGGCAACCCAAACCAAACGAAGCTTCGGTTGGCACCCTGCAAAGACACTTGGTCGGCGACAGTGGCTAAGGTAGCCAAATCTAAACCATGTGAGTCGTCAAGTGAGTGATGCGCCATACCGAGCGTTTCTCTGACCGCTTTGGCCAAAAACCAAGCTACTGTCGTACCACATAATTGAGTGGTGTGAACAACGGCACAAGAGATCGGATACCCTGACTCTTCTGTTTGGTGGTGGTCAGTCACGATGACGTCGATCCCAGCAGCCTCTAGCTCGGTGATAGCTGGTTGTGCCACGATGCCATTATCAACAGTCACCACTAAACTAGGCCGTTGAGGACTAGCCAATAGTTCTACTACCGCACGACTCGATAAACCATATCCATGTCGTTCTCGGTGGGGAATAAATGGCGTAGCCTG
>CAYQZC010000031.1:0-7974 GCA_964421945.1 uncultured Pseudomonadales bacterium | reverse complement strand
CGTTCTCAAGATGAACTATCTCCATTAAACCCGTAGAAGACTACTACGTTGATAGGCAGCACGTGTAAGCCTGGTAACAGGTTCAGCGTAGCTGTACTAAGTGTTAATTGAACAATACTTGGCCATGATGTTGTTGCTCAGAGTGGACGTTTACGTTCACACATGATTTTATTCTTCACTTGAATGAGGGGCGTCTGTCGCTCTTTATATCTTAGTTCTGCTTGTAAAATAGTAGAACGCGCTTAGAAAGCGTTTTGTTCTGGTCTCTAGAGCGAAGTGGAACCAACTCTTCCCTTCCCGAACAGAGTCTTGAAACACTTCAGCGGTGACAATAATGCCCGGGCAACTGGGTGTGAAGATAGCTCGAGGCCAGAACAGAGCGCTTTTTTTATTTCTCCAACTGATATAGTTATTTGTATTCACATATTCACACTGACCATCCTATAGTTTTTTTGCTATACTATCTCGTTTGCTAAGCGATGGTTCACTAAGGAGGAAAACATGAGTGGAGATTCGTCCGAGAAGCCAGGTCCAGTGATAAAACCCATACTGACAAAGCAAGAGGAACATCGACTGAAGTTCTACGATGAAATGTTTTGGAGTGACGGCAATCTTAAAAAGCGACAAGCAGAAAGTAAACGTGATACAGATCAGATGATAGCCAATAATCTAAAATTGCTGCGCCAAAGAGATGGGATGCGTCCAGGGGAAGAAAAGGAGTAACCCTCAAGCTTCTGATACACCGAACCGACTGAGCAACATGCCTAGTCGGTTTTTTTATGCTACAGTCACCTCTGGATCCAGATACACATCTTGGATGCTGTGGAGGAGTTCAATACCCTCTGACATCGGTCGCATGAAAGCTTTGCGCCCAGCGATCAGTCCGGTCCCGCCAGCGCGCTTGTTGATCACTGCTGTGCGCACGGCCTCAGCCAGATCACTTTCGCCTTTACTTTCACCGCCAGAACTGATGAGACCTATTCGTCCCATGTAGCAGTTAGCTACCTGATAGCGCACCAGGTCGATGGGATGTTCTGATAAAAGATGGTCATACATTTGGTCAGAAAACTTTCCAAAGCCGATCTGTCGGAATCCATCAAGCGAAGAAGGAATTTTTTGTTTGATGATATCAGCCTCGATGGTGACGCCGAGATGATTGGCCTGGCCTGAGATGTCAGCTGCTCCCTCATAATTGACGCCATCTTTAGTAAAACCTTCATTGCGTGGATAACACCATAAGACGGTGAATAATCCCAATTCATGTGCCTCAGCAAATAACTTGCTGATTTCCACTAGCTGGCGGTCTGACTCCGGAGAACCAAAGTAGACAGTTGCCCCGACCCCAGCGGCTCCCATTTCCTGAGCTTGTTTGGGGCTGCCAAATACTACTTGGTCATGTTTGGTTGGATAGGTCAATAATTCATTGTGGTTTAGTTTGACGATAAACGGGATTTCTGGGGCATATTTTTCACTGATGATACCAAGCACCCCTAATGTAGATGCCACGGCATTACAGCCGCCCTCAATGGCTAATTTGACGATATTTTCCGGGTCGAAGTAAAGGGGATTTGGAGCAAATGAGGCACCAGCAGTGTGTTCAATCCCTTGATCCACCGGTAAAATCGATAAATAGCCACTTCCACCCAGCCGGCCATGTTCATAGAGTCGCTTGAGGTTGGTCTTTACGGCTTCACTCCGATCCGACAGATCAAAAACAGTTTCTACCGTAGTGGGACCAGGTACATGAAGCTGATCTTTGGGGATTTTGGGTTGGTCAAATTGGAGCAGTGAGTCTGCCTCAGTTCCCAGTAATGAAATGAGCGTGGTGTGATCCATATGTGTCCTTGCTGTCTCTAGTTGTACCGCGTTATGGCAGGGTTAGTCGAGTAGTGGTTTGAGTCCTGGGAGTTCTTTGCCAGCTAAGAAATCGAGGGCAGCCCCTCCGGCGGTCGAGATGTAGTCAAATTTTTGGGAGAGCCCAAAGTGTCCGATGGCTGATTGGGTATCACCGCCACCCAAGATAGTCGTGGCTTTAGTTTTAGCGATGGCATTGGCAATCCGTCGGGTCCCCAGGGCAAATTCTTTGTTTTCAAACACTCCCATGGGGCCATTCCAGAAGACAGTGCCAGCTCGAGAAATAATCTCAGCATAGAGATGAGCGGTTTTTGGTCCGATGTCCAAAAACATGTCATCAGCACGCAAACCCTCAGGCGTTTTCTGTGTCAGATCGAGTGGATGACTAGTCCTGGCTTCGAGTCCACTGCCTGCCATGACATCGATCGGGTAAACGATTTTGGGCAACGGAATGTATTTTTCAATCAGTTGTTTGCTGGCTTTGGTTTCAGCTAGGAGATGGTCGGCTACCGACACATAGTCGACCCCTTTTTTCTTGAGGTCAGCTGGGGTGTCTTGGATGAAGGATTTGGCGATCTCAAAACCTTCTGCTTTCAGAAAATTATTAGCTACTCCGCCACCTACCAAGACTTGGTCTGCTAAATGGGTAAGATTGACGACGGCCTCGACTTTATCTGAGATTTTTGCACCGCCAATCACGATCACGAATGGTCGACGCGGATTGGTCATCAATCGATGGAGGGTGGAAACTTCTTCATTAAAACCAGCGCCCGCAAAACTAGGTAGAAAATGGGTGACTCCCTCGGTAGAGGCGTGTGCACGGTGTGAGGCTGAAAAGGCTTCGTTAATATAGAGATCAGCTAGGCTGGCAAGTTTTTTGGCAAAACCTGCATCATTATTTTCTTCTTCAGCATGAAAACGCAGATTTTCGAGCAATAACACTTCACCTGGTTTGAGATTTTTGGCCGCTTGTTGAGCTTTTTCACCGACAGTGTCGTCACAAAAGAGAGTGGGTTGATGGAGTTTTTGTGATAAGTGGTGGGCGATCGGAGCTAAACTGTACTTGGGGTTGGGTTTCCCCTCTGGTCGGCCCAAATGCGAAATCAAAATGGTTTTAGCATCATGCGACACCAGATAGTTGATGGTCTCGAGTGCGGCTTGGATGCGATTGTCGTTTTTGACTCGAAAACCGCCAGGAAATTCTAGGAGGGGAACGTTAAAATCAACTCGGACAAGGACAGTCTTGTTTGCAACATCATTTACTTTGGGTACACGCAAACGAAAAACCATAGCTTTGAAGTGGCTCCTAACCTGGTAAGTATGATATACTTCACCCTGCTTTGCAAGAAAGGGGATAATATCCTGTATGGCACAAACTAAAGCCATGACTATGGCCGATCTACTGGCCAACAATCAACAACAAGTATTGGTACCTAAAAAAGGTGCCTTGGTATCCGGTAAAATCACCGCCAAACAAAAGAAAAATTTGTTAGTGGACATCGGAGCCAAAACTGAAGGCGTCGTTTCTGATAAAGAATACGAGTTAGCCGTCGATTATATTGATCAACTCACTGTCGGTGATACCGTAGAAGCTGTCGTGCTCTCGACTGAGAGTGAACGCGGCCAAGTCTTGTTATCACTCAAACAAGCCGCTTTGGATGCGAAATGGCAATTCTTCATCGATGCCATGAAAAATGACGAAATCCTCGAAGCTAAAGGTATTGATGTAAACAAAGGTGGATTAATCGTTTTAGTGAACGGTGTCCGCGGATTTGTACCATCTAGCCAATTTGGTAAGCACTACATGGGCAACATCAACCAACTCAAGGGTCAATCTGTCAAAGTCAAAGCTATCGAAGTCGATCGCGAGAAAAACCGCTTGATCTTCTCAGAGCGTCACGTTTCAGAAGCAAAAGAATTAGCTCAACGCGCTCATGCTTTAGAATCAGTCAAGGTAGGTGAATCCTACACTGGTACTGTATCAGGTGTAATGCCATTTGGCTTATTCGTCACTGTGGAAATTCCTATTCCAGAAGCCGACACTGTCGGTCACGTTGAAGGTTTAGTCCACATCTCTGAAATCAGTTGGGAAAAAGTCAACAATCCTAAGGACTATCACAAAGTTGGTGATCAAATCCAAGTCAAAGTACTGGGAATTGATGACCATAGTGGTAAATTAAACTTATCGGTCAAACAATTGAGTAACGATCCATGGCAAGGCATCAGTGCCCGCTACACTTTGGGAACTACCTTTGAAGGTACTGTCTCTCGAGTAGAGCCATTTGGTGTGTTCGTCAATGTTGAGCCAGGTGTCGATGGATTGATCCATTCCAGCAAGCTTTCTCCAGATCAAACTCTGAAGAAAGGTGAGCCGGTTACCGTGACTGTGGAAAGTGTTGATGAAGATCAACGCCGCATGAGTCTAAGTATGGTGCTGACCGAATTACCAGTTGGCTACAAATAAGGAGCTCTATGGCAAAACAACGTATGATCGTAACTGATGATCAGCTACTGATCGATAAAGATTTGCTATTCAACGCTATCCGCGAAGCTGATGGTGACTGGGAAAAAGTCGAGCAGGATATGAACTCCTACTTAGCTTCAGTCCAAAGCATGGTCGGTGATCGAGACGCATCCTAGTCTTTAGGATTAGGATGGGGCCTTTTTTATCTCAAAAAAATGGCAAAAAATATTGATATATGGTATAATACAACCATATGATATATGTAATTGCCTGTGGCGATGAAGGAGTGCAGATTAACGAAGGCACTCGATTAGGTTTAGTCGGTGCTGGCGTTAAGTTTGAAGGTGCGGAAACAATCATTTCAGCCCTCCAAAAAGTGCTCAGCAAAGATCTCCGAATTGTTTCTAGTGAAGAAAATGACTGGATTAGGCAATCTTTAAACTTGTCTACTTGGGAACAAGCTGATGCTAGTTTTCAACAGCGAGCTCAGGTAGTGGCAGATAAAAACGGTTTGTCGTACGCTGGATTCTTACCTTTTGCTGACCCCAAACAACTGGAACATGAAATCAAAGGCCACATGGTCAGACCTCATGGTATCCATATTGCTAACAAATTGTGTTTTACTTTGGGTGGTGGTGAACAAACCTTTAACCTCGGTAACTATGTTATTTCTGCTGAGTGGCTGAGTCAGGTCGATTTTGATCAAGCTAAAACATTAATTCAAGCCCAAGTCGATTTTTACACCAAACTGGCTGGTCAACCACTCAAAGTGGTCTTTGAATCTGCAGGTGAACTGGGAGCTGATCACGCCGCCAAACAGCAAACCATCTTGGAAAAGATGGGCTTTAAAGCCACTTAGTGGTACACTATTCACGTTAATATACACATCAAATGTGTTTTAAGGCTTGATTTTCAGACTAATTAGTCCTATAATATTGCTATGTTAGAACGATTGACTTCAATTAAAGAATCAGCTGCTCAAAGATGGCAGTCGATTGACCGTGGCCATAAGATGAAAGCTGGGTTTTTTCTTGGTGTGATTGGTTCATCTGGACTAGGTCTTTATTTACTAGGTCAGAGCGATCTTGAACCAGCTCGTGGTTCTACTGAGAGATTATTAAATGAGCCCGATCCTACAGCCATCCCTCCCATTAGAGAAGTTGTTAACATTTACGTTGTCAACCCGGGTGATACGCTGACTACCATTGCTGAGGCATGTGGTACCACCGTAGAGCAGATCTTGGCGACAAATGATATTTCTGACCCAAATATGATTAGGGAAGGCCAATTACTCAACATCACCTGCCAAACTGACGCAGAGTCAAAAGCTATGACTGAAACTATGTCAGAGCCCTTGACTCTCGAAGATGTGACCATGGAAGTGGCACCTCAAGGTGATAGTTTATCTGATGCTTTGAATGGATCTGAGGCAGAAATTGACGCGAGTCTCGAGGGACAAGCCCGTTGGGATGCTAACCGACAGTTGGCAGAACAGCTAGGTGGCTTAGCCTTTTTAGCTTGGCTAATTGGCCAAGCTCCAGACGAAAATCCAGATGCAATTCTCAATTGGATGAGTGCTGAAAATGGAGATATCTACGTCCGCGGGATGTACGACATCTACCGCAGTCAAACCTCACAATAATCAAGTCAAGCTATAGGCAAGGTAGATGATCTACGCTATGATCAGCTAACTCTAAGGTTGAGTTTCCTATGGCAAAAAACAGTACTGTATTCGTTTGTCAAAATTGTGCGGCCTCATACCCAAAGTGGTCGGGACAGTGTACCAATTGTGGTGAGTGGAACACCTTGGTAGAGCAAATGAGTGTTAAAGTCTCGACTTCCTCCAAGTCTCCGGTAAAACCAGTGGATCCATCGCACATAATTCCTTTTTCAAAAGTCGACCTCACTAACCGCCCAAAATCGCGTTTTTCTAGCGGGATCGGGGAGTTGGATCGGGTTCTGGGTGGGGGAATAGTGCCGGGTGCAGTGATGCTATTGGGTGGGGAGCCGGGGATTGGTAAGTCTACTTTGCTCACTCAGTTGGTGGTTTTACAACTACAACACGCTGAAACTGATACGGCACCCATCATGTATGTAGCAGGTGAAGAAAGCCCATCTCAAATAGCGCTTAGAATCAATAGATTACTTGATATTGAACAAGAAAAAACCAAAGAGAAAAAATCATCAAAAACGAGTACGAGTGCAGCTAGTTGGTCAGAAAAACTTTTATTTGTGACCACTACCGATGTGGATGAGATTTCTACTGCTATCAGAGAGCACCAACCAAGCTTGGTAATTATTGACAGTATCCAGACTATGCAGACCTCAGATCTGACTGGGGCAGAAGGCTCAGTGGGGCAATTGAGGGAATCAACCCAACGACTTACCGAAGTGGTGAAGTCACTGCACATACCCACTTTTTTGGTAGGCCATGTCACCAAAGAGGGCACCATTGCTGGTCCAAAAGTGCTTGAGCACATTGTGGATGCAGTTTTAGAATTAAGTGGCGAAAGAACAGGACAACTAAGATTGTTAAGAGCCATAAAGAACCGATTTGGTGCGACTGATGAGGTTGGAGTGTTCCAACTGGTAGAAACTGGCCTGGCAGAAGTGAGTAATCCTAGTACTCTTTTCTTAGAGCATACAGATGTGCCCGTTCCCGGGTCAGCTACTGTGTGTGTGATGGAAGGGACGAGGCCACTTCTAGCTGAAGTCCAAGCCTTAGTGGTGAGTTCACAATTGGCTATGCCTCGAAGAGTGGGCCGGGGGATCGAGCTTAATCGTATCCAGGTCTTGGCGGCGGTACTTCAAAAACACTGTCGATTACCTCTGGGTTCGAGTGATATTTTCTTGTCTGCTGCAGGAGGCTTTACTATCCGTGAGCCGGCAGTTGATCTGGGACTAGCGCTGGCGATCGCCAGTTCTTTAGCTAACAGACCAGTGCCAGAAAAAACTGCTTTCATCGGTGAGGTAGGACTCCTTGGTGAGATCAGAGCAGTACCTTATCTGGAGAGACGCATCAAAGAGGCTAAAAGACTGGGGTTTGTAAAAGTAATTTCTCGCCAGACACACACAAAAGTAAGAGACGTGATCAAGGAACTTGGTCTATTAAGTCATTCTGAGTAAGAAATGCTGAAGACGAAATATCTTTACTTGCGGTCGGTAGCGTAGCGTTCGCGGCTGACACGTAAGACTTTGTCCTTGTTGTGATTGCTGCTCTTAGCCAAGGGCAAAGTCATAGATGGGAAGGGCGCAGAAATCAGGTTATCGATCGAAACTTTATTAATAATCTGGTGACGGCCGAGTGATACCAGATCATCATTGGTGTAGCGATCACCATACTCCTTGGCAAATGCGGCCGCATCATCGGCTCCCATCACGAAACTCACGATACTTCCGCAGTTACCAAAGATTGCTTTCTGGACTTCCTCTGGGATCTGGGCGATGTACTGATTGGCAAGTGTGAGGTTAAGGCGATATTTACGAGCTTCAGATAGAATTTTAATAAATGACTCGGTGGCGAAATTTTGGAACTCATCGACATAAAGGTAGAAATCGCGACGTTCTTCTTCTGGAATATTGACCCGGCCCATGGCAGCTAGTTGGATTTTGGTAATCAACATGGCTCCCAAAAGGGTAGCATTATCTTCTCCAAG
>CAYQZC010000030.1:0-8028 GCA_964421945.1 uncultured Pseudomonadales bacterium | reverse complement strand
TTATCAAAATTGATGTTTTGGTCGAAAAATATCTCGCTGAGCAAGGCTTACATCCAACCAGTGTACCTGCCGCCGGACAAGAAGTACCGCTTCGCAAAACTGCAAACCTTTCTACCGGGGGAGAAGCCTGGGATGTGACCGATCAAGTCTGTCCTGAAAATAAAGCTTTATTTGAAAGAATCGCCCACGCTTGTGATCTGAATGTAGTGGGTATCGACATGATGTGCCAAAATATCGACATCCCGATCGAAACTCAGTCCAACGCCGGAGTGATCGAAGTCAACGCGTCACCAGGTTTGCGCATGCATCACTTTCCGGTCCAGGGCCAACCCCGCGATGTAGCCGGAGCTATTTTAGATATGGTCGAACGAAAGTTACTATGACAACTACCTCATATACCCATCCTTTACAAACTCCCAACGGTTGGATCGAAGAAAAGATCCCTCTCAGTACCAAACTGATCCTGCAGGCAGCTGAAAGCCTAGGAATTACCTGGGAACCGATCAAAGGCACCCGGATTTTGAAACTCAGCTATCGAGATCATGTAGAGTTATTTCGCTATCAGATCCCAGCCGGGACTAGCGAAATGGCCTTCTATGCTTGTTTGGATAAAGGGGTGACTAAACACTTTTTAGCTTCAGCTGGCGTAAAAACACCTTTTGGCTTCAAACTTGAACAGGGAAGCGACGAGGCTATGTGGATGGCAGCTTTTGAAGCCGTGCCCAAACCACTGGTAGTAAAACCTTCTCATGGCCAGCAAGGCCGAAGTATTTTTGTGGGTATCACCACCCCAGAGGCTTACAAAAAAGCCGTGGCTGATGCTTTTGCTTTCACCACTGAAGAAGGGGCGGGAGTGATGGTCGAACAACAATTTGTCGGGAGTGAATATCGCGTTTTGACGACTCATGAAAAAGTCCTCGCCGTGATGTACCGCGAACCGGCAAATGTGATCGGGGATGGGGTCAAAACCCTCCGCCAACTCATCGACGAAAAAAACGCTGATCCCAGGCGGGGCACCGACCTCAACTATGCGTTGTTTAAAATCGAATATGACCAAGCTCTCGATCAATATCTGGCCGAACAAAACTTGAAGTTGGAGAGTGTGCCCGCCGCTGGTACCAAAGTCTACTTGCGCAAAGTTTCTAACATTTCACAAGGTGGCGATAGTATCGATATCACCGATGAGGTGCACCCCAGTGTCAAGGAAATCGCGGTCCGAGCCGTCCAAGCCATCCCAGGCCTCAAGATCGCCGGTGTAGATTTTATGACCAAAGACATCTATTCTCCTCAAGATGAAAACACCTATATTATCGTCGAAATGAATAGTTCACCAGGTTTGTGCATCCATGAACAACCATTCAAAGGCCAAGCCAGACACACCGATCGCGAATTTGTCCTTTTGATGTTCCCCGAATTAAAAACCCAGCAATCAGAGGCCTAATGCTATGACCATCGATTTGACACCCTATCAGCTGAAACGTCCCGAAAAAGTCGACTGGCAGTTTGAAATGACAGGTCCGACAATTCTGGAATCTGTCAAAAGCAAAGGCTTGCGTAGTTTTTTGCGTCGATCGCCCGAGTTATTAGCGGCCCAAAACATCGAAGTCGACTTCGAACCACTTACCGAGTCATCATTTACTGATTGGTTACCATATTATCAAGCCAAAATGACTGACCAAGGCTATAACGTGATCGCGTCTCCCGAGTGGTATAGCGAACGGGTGGCTAAAGGCTGGCAGTTGTTTGGGCTGTGGTTTAAAAAAGACGGAGTGATGGTGGGAAGTGCCATCATGAGTCTGCATGATGGGATCGGAAACATTCATTTTAAGGCCAGTGATCGCATCGATCTCTCCAGCCAAAGCACTAGCAGTCTCGGTGCAGTTATTGATTTTTTATTTGCTGAAAACATTCAAAAAGCCGGAGCTACCCAAATTTTTGGAGGGCGTTCCCGCAATGCTTTTGGGGTACATAACACCCTGGGTTACCTTGATTTCAAACTGCGATTTGGGTATGTGCCCATCAAACCAAGTGATCTGCCACTGCAAGATGAAGTACCTCTGAATGAAGAGGGTGTAGTGGTGTTTTGTGCTGAGGATACTCAGACCTCCAAGTGGGGGATGTATGCGCTGGCACCTGCTGATTGGACTGGCCCATTTGACGCGGCTCGATTTGCCACTCAGGAGCGACCGTTTGAAATCATCAGCTACCAAACAGTTAGCTAACAAAATTTTTTATTGTAAAATCAAAAAAAAGAGGACCTGTAGGGGTCCTCTTAACATTAGTGTTGATTGCTCGAGTGTAGCTTAACCATCGGAAGGGAGGGAAGGATTCCCAAGCAATCAACGGGCGCATCGTACACACAACGAGGTCAAAAAGACGTGGTCGTATTCTACGAGGAAGCAAATTGTATCAATAAGAATCAATAAAAAAAGTGGGAGTTTAGACTTCCCAAATCCCACTCTTACCGATATAATTATAGGCTATGGTTTCTGCAGTTCCAAAACCCCGTGTCGCCTTGGGCATGTCTGGCGGGGTTGATTCATCACTTTCAGCACATCTCCTCATCGAGCAAGGCTACGATGTCACGGGAGTGTATTTGGAGTGCTGGAGAGCCCCAGGCTGCCGCACCGATGCTGATCGCAAGGATGCCTTGCAAGTGGCACTTCAACTCGGGATTCCATTCCAGGTTTTAGATTTCAAGCAAGCTTATAAAGAAAGAGTAGTGGAGTACTTTTTCAATGAGTACGCCTCCGGCCGAACACCTAATCCTGATGTGATGTGCAACAAAGAAATCAAGTTTGGGTTGTTTTATGACTGGGCGATGGCAGAAGGTTTTGATTTTGTGGCTACAGGCCACTATGCCCAGACCAATCTGACCACCCATCCGGGACAATTAATGGCCAGTGTCGATACTCACAAAGATCAAACCTATTTTCTCTATGTGATGACAGCCGATCAACTCAAACATACTCTGTTTCCAGTCGGCAATTTGACCAAACCTGAGGTCCGAATCGAGGCAGAGAAGCGGGGACTAGCAGTAGCCGCCAAAAAAGATTCGGTGGGAATTTGCTTTATCGGTGATATTGATGTCCATGCATTTTTACGTGAGCGTCTTGGCGATAACCCAGGCGAAGTGGTAGATGTGAAGGGTAATGTCATTGGTCAGCACACGGGACTATGGTTTTATACGGTCGGCCAGCGGCATGGCTTTACCATCAACGCCAAACTTACCATCAAACAAGCCGATGGCACCGAACTTAATAAACATTTGATTCCCCCTTTTTATGTGATCCGCAAAAATCCTGAGAAGAATCAGTTGGTAGTTGGGTTTGGAGCTGATACCTATACAGATCAATTTTCACTTGATGCTTGCCACTTCAGTAGTCCTATCGATCCCAATCAACCAGTGTTGATCCGGATCCGTCACACCGGCAAGCTCATACCTGCCACTGCCACCCCTGGTGATCGTTGGCACGTGACATTGGCTGAACCACTCCAAGGCGTGGCCGAAGGCCAAGCCGGAGTCATGTACCAGCTTGAGGATGACAAATTAGTTTGTCGCGGCGGTGGCATTATCACACTCTGATATAATATCGGTCTCATCGACCTTTAATAACAATGAGGTATATACAATGAGCCGATTAGTTGGCCGAACTGTAGTAGTCGTAACTGAAAATCTCAAGGTCAGAGGGCGGATCACCGCTCCTGAGGAGATCCCACCGTTTTACCTCCCAACAGAATTGCCAAATGTGCCAATCACAGTTGAGATCACAGAAGTGCTCAACTCACTTCTCAACTACCCTGTTGAGGAAGGTGACATGCTCAGAGTTCCGGCATTCCAAATCGAGGGAAACCTGTTCGATGACATCTTGACGGACAGCACAGAGGTGAATCACGAACCCCATTTTAGCGACACCGAACATCATACTCACTAGGTATGATTAAGGCGCATTCGCCACCAAGATGAGATAGCAGCATTTTCTTTTTAAGAGGTGCTGCTTTTTTTTAGCTATCCAGATCAAAACTTGCAGCTGCAGACTATAAGATCTATAATAGTCACCAATGCATCAAAATATGTCATTAAAATCCCTGGTAATCATGAGTTTGTTGGTACTTGGTAGTGCCGTTTTGGCTCGACCAATTCAGGCTGCCACTAGCAGTAGTGCCCCCGCCCCAAGTTGCCAAAGTTATCAGCCGATAGATACTCAATTTAGGCCTGTTGGCCAATCTAATTGGATTTCAGGCGCAGAGATGTCTAAACTCAATCTGCATCCTGGCCAAACCATTGATGTCAATTGTTTCGCACAAAATGGTGCTAGCCTGATCCCAGGTGGTTACATCGAACTTCGGTATACCAATGGAAAGATTGGTCGCATCAGTGATACTTCAGAACTTCGTAACTTTACCTTACCTGACCCAGCTGGGACATTAGTCTTCACCTGCCGATCCAAAACGATCCAAAACTGTAGTAACACCGACAGTCTCACGATCCGCACTGTAGCATCACCAGCTCCTACCTATCGTCCCACCCCGACTCCAACCCCGACTATCAAACCTTCTCCAGTCCCAGCCCATCAATCTCGCTGCAGTAGTTTACAAATCGTCGGCGGAAACAACAGTTTAGTCCCAGCCAAAGTCACCCTCCGAGCCTCGGCCAGTGACAATAAAGGCTCGATCCAACGCTACCGTTACTATTTTGGTGATGGCAAACAAGAAGAAACCGACCAAGCAGAAATCCAACACACCTATGAAACCTCAGGTTCATTCCTGGCTCGGGTAGATATCAAAGATAGCCAAGGCAACTGGAAAACCAACACCAGCTGCGAAGCTCGCGTTACCATCAAAAGCTCGAGCCTAGAATCACATAAAGCTGCTTGTAGCGATGTTTTTATCACTGCTGATAATAATGCCAAAGCTCCAAGCACTGTGACTTTTAAGATCAGTGGCTATGACAATAAAGGCACCTTGAAACGCTACAAAATTGATTTCGGCAATGGCATCGTCAAGGAAAGCGATGGTCAAAGTTTCGAACAACGCTATGAGACAGCGGGCACCTACACCATCAAAGCCTATGTCCAGGACAGTGAAAATCGCTGGCTGGGTGGAGAAGACAGTTGCCAAAAAACCCTCTACATCAACACCAAACCTCTGACTAAACAACCAGAAACTGGTACTCCGACTTGGCTTTCTCTGTTTGGGATCACCAGCGGCCTGACTGGGTTTGGAATTTTAGAGTTCCGTCGTCACCGCACAGTCTAAACAGCATCCATTATGACTACTCCTGCCGCCCAAAGTCCGGTCCACACGACCAATCTACGTCCTGAGCCTTGGTGGCTCTCGAGCTGGTTTCTCGGTTTGCTAGCTGGAGTGCTGATAGTTTCGTCGGCCCTGTGGTTCGGTTTGACCTTTATCCCAGTAGCTGTTATTGAAGTGCAGTACCAGACTCGCCAAGTCATGACCAACGTTTTTGGGGCGACCAATCTGCGACAAGTTTTCTTCCCCAATATGAAAGGGTTTTTGGACCTCCGTGGCCAAAGCAAACACCAAGATTTCGGTATCACTATACCGACCTTACAAATTGATGAGCCGGTGATTTTCAATGTCGATCCCAATGACGAAAAAGCCTATAACGCCGCCCTTAAAAAGGGCATTGCCCACGCTTCGGGGACAGCTTTCCCAGATAACCCAGGGCTAGGCTATTATTTCGCCCATTCTTCCAATCCTAGTTTACGATTCCAATACAACGCTATCTTTTATTTACTAGGAAAACTAGAAGCTGAAGATGAAATTTTTATTTGGCACGACCAACAACGCTTTGAGTATCGGGTTACTGAGCGCAAAATCACTTCCCCTCAAGATGTGAGTTTCCTCAATACCACCTACGATCAAGAAACCATCGTACTGCAGACTTGCTGGCCACCTGGCACCACCAATCAGCGCCTACTGGTTTTTGCAGAACGTGTAAAATAGGGGAATGGCTACACCTTCAGAACAAACACTTTCTCGAGCAGAAACCAAAGAAAGAGATACCGCTACCGAGTATGAAGTCATTTCGCCGGCGGATGATGCTATCTGGCAACAGTACTTAGTACCGTTTTACCAACGTGAGAAAGCACTTTTTGAGCAAAACTTTCCTACCCGCGATCGCCAAAACCCCAAATATCTCGCTCAGCTTGATCATGTTGCTTTGATTGGACACAGTCTCAAAATTCCTTTTTATTATGGCGTACCTGAAAAAAACTGTATCGTCGTTGCCAAAAAGGACACCGAAATAGTCGGGCTGGCTGCCTTAGTAATAGATGAACAAAATGAAATTCCCACCAGTTTCATAGCCGTGGATTGGGATAACGTTCACCAAGGCATTGGCACCGAACTAACCCGCCAATCTCTGGCACATTTGAGAAACCTAGGCATCAACGAAGGACAGGTTTCAGTCTGGGAAGGCTCGGCCGCTATCTTCCACAAATTGGTAGCCACCGGAGAACTCACTGAATTCATTCCTGATCCTCAGGACAAAGACGGGCAGGTGTATCGGTTTAAACTTAGCAACTCAAACTAGGCAGCGCTATCGATTCCAAAAAGAATTTTCTCAAATTCTTCCTTGAATAGACGAGCATTCTCAACCATTTGTAGGTAATTTTCTGAATTTTGCTGACCAATTATGTCGGTACGCTTTACATAAAAACCTTTGATATCTTTATCATCGAGAAATTTATGTAAATCATAAAAAGCTGTACACAACTGTCTCAATTCATCATAGAACGCCAAATTTTGAGCTTGTTTGGCATCGGCATTTTGCTCTAAGAAATGGAGTAATACTTCAAAGTTTATATTGCTCGTGCCGCCTTTTTCTGCAGCGGGTCTTTTTTCTCGCAGATACTTATCTCGCATGATACTCACCACATTTAGCTCAGCCGATGGAATTTTTTTCAGCTCCGGGTCATCACTTTGAGCCACATCAGCCTGAAGTTGAGTCACCCACTGGACCAGTTCACGCAATATGTTTCCCACCCGTGCTACAAATTCAGGCCACTCACCATCTAAAACATTGGCAATATCAAAGTACTTTTTGATTGCATTCTCGATACGCTGCAAATGCACGTTATATTTTTCCTGGTTCTGTGTTTGTCCTTCATCTATGAGGTTTTTCAGCTGCACCAAAAACCCTGAGCCACTCGTTAACGTTGAAGGTGGCTGCCGCAACTCTTGTTTCATAAAATCCAAAAAGTATCTGAGTAGTTCATCCGAAGGATTTTCTAAAATGACATGAAAATCAACTAAACTATGAATCTCATTTTTTTTATCAGCCTTGACTTCATAAAACTTGATCCACGATTGCTGAGCCAGAAATAACTCATCAGCCAATGCTAACGCTGTATCAGGATCTTCAAACAATTTTTCTGCTGTAGCAGTAGCTTCTTCGGCTGTTTTTGATTGGAGTAATTCATACACCGCACTCATGAGCAGTATCCCAGCCTCTTCTCTTACATTGGGGAACTGATAAATCTTTTTCAAAAAAAGCTCGGTATGTCCACCATTAAGCGCCACTTCACTTTTGCCTGGTTCAGGAAGATTATCATAGCTATAGACTGGTCGCTCTCCGTTGTTCATACTTCCCTTTATCTACCCTTTGACAGGAATGCAAAGTTTGTTACAATAGTGTTTCTCCAGACCAAGCCCTGCGATGCAGTGGAACTAGTCTTGAATTAGACTCAAGCATACACCAAGGTGCACCACAAGTGTCCTGGTATTTTGAAGTGGGTCTATGTATTAGGTCGTTAACAAGTCTATACCTTTAGTGAATTTGACAGCTAACCATCATTCACTAGAGGAAAAATATCTATTTTTCTAAAATAGATATCATCTGAAACAAGCATGGTGGTAGAAACCGTATATCTATGGATTTTCTACCATCATTCGATGGAACAGAAAATCCGTACAATTTCTTTATTATAGTAATAGAGCAATCAAACTTTATTTGAGAGTTTGATCCTGGCTCAGGATGAACGCTGGCGGTGTGCCTTAAGC
>CAYQZC010000029.1:3974-8075 GCA_964421945.1 uncultured Pseudomonadales bacterium | reverse complement strand
TTCCAGATGGCCATAAACTCTTCGCGCACCGCGGTATCGTGCAAAGTGTCTTCTAGCGCTTCTTCTTCAAAGCGCTCAACATATTGGCGAGAAATATAGTGAGAATCCACCGAACGGCTTTCTGACAAATCATGGATCAGTGCCATTTTCATGATTTTTTCAGTATTTTCGACCCCTTCATATCGGGCGAGTGTTAACGCAATCCACATGACACGGATGATGTGTTCGCTCAAGTTTTGGAAATCTGGATTCAGAAATTGCTTCCAAGTCCGTTGAATATGGCGCAAACAACCGATCTCATAGAGAAACTCGAGATCGCGTTGGATATTTAAATCAGTGGTGGGATGTGGAGTCGTGGTCATATGTGGATATTGTAGCTTGCTAGCCTGGTTTTGGCCAGAAAAGCCTGATTCTACTAGATATTGTTGCTGCCGATGAATCGAAACACAATATCTAGTGTTTTTGATCTAGTTTGTGCAGTTGCAGGAATGGTGAATGGTAATTAGGCTAGTAAAGTTGGCTATGCATCCTTTAGAAAAAACCTATCACCATGTGACTCGATGGCGCGATCAGCTGGTGACCGTCAAAGCTGCCGATGCATTTCAACCTCCAGAGCATTTACCTCGATTGAGCGTGGGCGAAATAGACGAAACCGAGGCTGAACATCTGCTCGAAGGCACCTTGTTGTACCACTTTTTCGAACACGCTAAAGAGCTGTGTGATGTATTGGTTTTTTTGTTTTCATACTGTGTGAAGCATAATATTTTGCCTGACTTTATCGATGCTTGGTCACGGGCAAATGGCCAAGGTGCCAAGTCTCCGGTTTACGATCAACTCCGGGAAAAAGCTCTCAATCTCAATGAAGGCAACATCGAACACAACGTACAAGATTTTTTGTTATACGTGGTCTCACTCAGCCGACATTTGCCTCAGGTTTTCGATATTGTGCAGGTGATGGATGTGGTCATCAAAAAAAATAGTGCCAACCGTGATGTGCGCTATTACACAGGTTATGGTAGTGACGGCAAACTGCTCACACCAGAGCAATTGGTTGCCAAGTATCATCATGTCGAAAAAATGCTCAAGTTTTTGCGAAAGAAATATCGGGCCACACTCGAGCCATGGATGCACGAACCATATGCTGATTTGATAGAAGATTTTGAAAACAGTGATGCCGCCATGGAAATTTTAAAACAGAGGTTAGCTCAGGCCGATCAACGTTTGGTGGCTGAACTTCAACCCAGATTACGGCAACCTGCTGTTTCAGGGTCGGTGGCTGGCGATGCGCGCTTGATGTACGCTTTGACGCAAGCTGGGGGTGTTTTACTATCTCCAACATTTTCCGCTTGATCACGGCCGGAGAAATGATACGCTAGGTCTATGGCTCAAAAACAAGGTTTACTCATCACGTTTGAAGGTGGAGAAGGGTGTGGTAAAAGCACTCAGATCGTGAGACTGCGAGAGCAGCTTACGAAGGCTGGTCGTGATGTGATTGTTTTGCGTGAGCCAGGTGGCACCGTCATCTCAGAGCAGATCAGAGAAGTGGTGCTGTCGAGCAAAAATATTGGCATCGCTTTCACTACAGAAGTTTTACTCTTTCAAGCCGCTCGGGCCCAAATTTATCGGGAGTTAGTTTTGCCTTCACTGGAAAATGGCAAAGTAGTACTGATGGATCGATCACGAGACAGTTCAGTGGTGTATCAAGGTAAAGTCCGAGGGTTTGGGGTGGAGATGATTGAACAACTTAATTCGATCTCGACCAAAGACACCTATCCTGATCTGACCTTCCTTCTCGATGTACCTGTAGCAGTGGGCTTACAACGACGAAGTGCCACTGGAGAAATGAACCGCCTAGATATGGAAGCCAACAATTTCCATGAAAGTGTCAGGGCAGCTTATCTTGAATTGGCCAAAGCCAATGATCGTGGCCGTTGGGTATTGATCGATGCCAGTAGCAGTATTGATGAGGTGGCGGCGAGGGTGTGGGAACACGCTCAACAGCACCTGGGAAAGATCTAGATGATCAATGAAGTTCGTAGAGAAGCGCAAAAAGCAGTAGAGCAGCAAACGCTTGAGAAGATTGTCAAACAAGAGAAAGAGGGGACCACTATCACGGTGTATGGTGCCGAAGATCCCGATCATGCTATCGATACAATGTACGAGGCAGCCAATAATCCAGCTTCGATCGCGTATTTATTGAGCCATAGCATCATTGCTCATGGTGGCAATGTCAGCGAAGAAACTATCGATGCATTTAAGAAATACATGGTTAAGGCGATCAGTACTATTTCCCAAAAAGGTGAAAATCGGCTGGATACTTGTGAGCAGACCCACGGAGTGATGTTGTCGGCTCGAGATCTGTACCTGAATTGGGCGTTATTGCCACCTGGGCAGCGACCAGATCTTAGGGACATTAAGGTTGATAACACTTTGAGTGGCTATGTAAACCGTTTGACCTAATTTTTTTTGTCGTGATACATCCCAGACCTAAATTATTTACTTATAGGTCTATTTTCTACTTTACAATATATTTTTCATTCGCTATAATATCTTTTTTAGTGACTACATTACGAAAAGCACCACACACTTTTCCTCACTTGGGTCGAAAAAAAATCGACCCCCTATTTTGTTTCCAGCTCCCGACGTCGGGAGTTTTTTTTGACCTGAAAGGATCTGATGAAGAGTAACGAAACTCGACATTCACCGGATCAGATCACGGCCCACATCAGTGGTTCGACCTCACTGACTCGCCAAAATGCCCTAAAAAACCAAGCTGAGATTTGGGTAGGGCCAGACGTCAGAGTTCACGGCATTGGGCCGGAAACTGACTGTGGCATCCCGGAACCTGAAAATCCTATCGCTAGTCAGGTGGCTTGGGAAAAGCTAGTGACACTTCAGATCGCGATGGGACAACTTGAACCAAGTGTGATCGGCCAGGCTTGGGCATATGAAGTCCAACGGGTCACCAAAGAGGAAAAACATCCAACTATCGATCCGACAGCTGAGCCATTTGCGATTTGGACCAGTGATGTGGTAGCCAGAGTGGGGACAGAGCCAGATCAGATTTTTGAAACCAGCGAAATCCTAAAGTTACAGCGAGATTTAAAACACTTGGCACCTGAACATCATCGAGAGCGGTCGATCATCGTTTCTCGAGCCAAAAAAGAAGCCCATGAGCTCTATTCCACTCGAAGGCATTTTTACGTTTTATTTCGAGTGGCAGTGGTGGGCTGGACCAATCTAGGTCATATGTCGGTGCAAGAATCAGAGATTTTTATGAGATTTAAGAAAGTTCCCAAACGTGTTGTCAACCAGGCATTTGGGCCGGGCGGCACGGTTTGGTATTCTGGCCCACGACTTGATTTAGCGGCCTTGGCGCAAGAATATGCCGATGTGATCATGATCCGAAACGCTGATCAAGCAGATGAAATCTGGCAGCCCTTCACTGCTGGAGGAGTGGTACAGCTGGTAAAAGATGGTATTTTACCTCGAGTGCAGATGAATGAATTTTTGAAACTGATGAGTCAAACTGAAGGTAGCGTCAGCCTCAATGCTCCTGACCCTGTCGCGGTAGACTGGACTCCGGCTCCTCAGCTTGACCAATTTGCCCAGCCTGCGCCTGAGCCCCAGATACACATCTCTGCTGTGGAGTCAGCTGAAGTGGCATAGCGTATAATTTCCGAATGAAACCAACAACAGAAACAGATTTGGCAAGGTATATCGCTCGATTTTCTGAGATTAAAAAAACTGATATGGGGTGGGTAGTGGAGTTGGCTGGTCGTTATTTTCCCGATCGAGCCATAAGTGTAGAACAGGCGATACTTGATCTGGGTCGTGAGGGTACGTTTGATAACATGTGTGTTTATTTATTTCGACTCCAATGCAAAAGATATGGCATCCAAGATGAAAACATCAAGTCTGAAGCGCTCGAAGAGTTAAAAGCTAGGGTCGAAGAGTCGGTCCAGAAACAAGAATAATTAAGTGTTTACAACCACGCCAAGAATCGGCAGAATGGTCTGCATATGGGTTTAGGTAAAAACATCATTGAAGCTGAGTCCACAAAAGCCCCTAGTAATCCCTTTAGAGAAGCCTTGCGGAAGG
>CAYQZC010000029.1:1943-3964 GCA_964421945.1 uncultured Pseudomonadales bacterium | reverse complement strand
AAAAAGTAAAGCTGAAGGCCATCAAGCCTACGCAGATGAAGGTGATGAACAAGCTGAAGCCCAATATCGACTTTCACTTGAAATTTCAGATAAGATAAACACTACTTTGCAGGAGTTAAGCACTTTATCGCAAGATACACGGTTTTCTCCAGACGTTTTTGTAGCCAAAGTCCGCGGAATTATTTCAATCATACAGACAGAGAGCCATACCTCAGGTAAGCTGATTGATAAAGAGCACCAGCCGATCCTGGAGATTACCAAAAAAGAAGCTGCCAAGTTGATTCCGATCATAAATCAAGCATTGCAAAATGTTGACATTTCTAAACCAAGTCTGGCAGTAGAACAATTGTTTGCGATATCTGAAACGCTCGATTTGTTAGATGATTTTCACCTTGATCTTACTCCGGCCTTATCTACGCTCGAAGGCAAGAAGCAGGTGCTGAAAATCGAAAATCCAGAGGCATTTCAGATCATCGAAAAAGTGAGAGGACAGCGCGATTTTGTTTATTTGTACGACCACATCCCAGCAGTAGGTGCTCTGAGTCGAAAGATGCCATTGTTTTTAGCTACTGAGGTGACGCCAATGATGGCAAAACTGTTGGACCATTCATCTGATGCCTATAAACTACTGGAGAGAGAGTCGCGAGCGCTTGAAAATATCTATGGGGCTGAAGTCCAAAGAGAAGTCGAGGTCGATCCAATGCTGGTCAAACAAGATAATCGCGGAGTAGTTGAGTTATTCCAAAAGATCATCGCTTATCACACCGTATATGATCGTTTGCAGACCAGCCGGAGTCCAGAAGAACTAGCGTATCTTCAATCCGAGCAAGGTCGAGATATCATCGTAAATCAATTTGTGATGGGTGAGCTCAGTAAGTTTAAAAGACGTCTCAGTGGAGATGAACTGATTGAGGTAACGAAGTCTACCGTCACTCGAGCGCTTATACTGCTTAAAAAACAGTCAGAGATTAGCAATCCAGTCGCCGAAGTAAATGAACTCAGGCCTTTGACACCATTGCAAAGGCTGAAACAAGCTTCGGGATTTGTTTTTCGCGGCATGGGACACTGACATTTTTCTTCACATTATTGCTGAGTAGATTGGTGATTGATGATTTGGTGTAAATACTGGATCGCATGGTCGGGTCCACAGAGCGCAGATAAATGTGCCAAAGTGTCATATACATGAGTGATAGTTTGGGCAGATTCAGCATTTGAGACTGGCGAGGCGATTTCACTGGCTTTTTGGTTTAAGAATTTTGAACCATCTGTCAAAAAGGTCGTATCGATCAGACCTAATTTCAATTGAATGTTAATTCTTTCGAGAACAAGAGGATCTTGATGAATGGTGTGAAAAAGTGTCATGTACAGACGCTGTATTTCTGGTTGCGACATGAAATGTATTGTACGTCGCTTTTAGCAGTTTGACTAATCTATGCGAACTTGATAAGGTGAAAAGAAAGATCAACAAGGAGGAATCCCATGAATGAACCATTTAATGAAGTAAATAAAGATGCTGTGAAAGCGATTGCTAGTGCTTTAAAAAACAGCAGTACTGGAGAGAGGCGTCAGATAACACCAGCTCAAGCAGAACAAGAAGATGCTGAATATGCTCGATTAGTGATCATGAGCTTAAGTTTGCCAGATTTTAAAGTTTTTCTTGATAAAGTAAATGCCTCTATGTCTGCCTTGAATATCGATTTGCAAACCAAAAGAGATTTGGCTCGAATTAAGGCTGATGTTGACTTATATGTACAAGGCGAAAATTTATCAGATGCATTAGTTCAAGATGCCACCAAGAGTAGAGTAGATGCTCTTAAGGCTGATTTATTTAAAACAATTGAAAAATGGTATAAACTATAATAGTTTCTCCCCATGTCCGCACGACTTCCGAAGGCCGTCACCCGACTGGTCGAACAGTTTGAGCGTTTACCTGGTGTGGGGCCAAAATCGGCTCAACGGTTGGTATTCTATCTGCTGCATAACCCCGAAAGCCAGCTCCAAGAGTTTGCAGAACGATTGCT
>CAYQZC010000029.1:0-1933 GCA_964421945.1 uncultured Pseudomonadales bacterium | reverse complement strand
CGATTGCTGGCATTAAAGCGAGATACCGTTTTGTGCAGTCAGTGCCATAACGTCAGCGAAAGTGATCCCTGTGATATATGTGACGATAGTGGCCGAGATACCACCCAGCTGTGTGTTGTCGAACAACCGCTGGATTTGCTGGCCATCGAACGCTCAGAGCGGTTTCCGGGTTACTATCACGTCTTACATGGTTCGATTTCACCGCTCAATAATATTGGTCCTGATCAGTTGTATCTGCGTGACATTTTGAAGCGTTTAGAGGGAGTGGAAGAGTTGATTTTGGCTACCAATCCAACTATGGAAGGTGAGTCGACAGCACTCTATATCACCGAACTGATTAAGCAATCAGTTAGTTCTGACCAGATGGCTGATTTGAAAATCAGTCGCATCGGGCACGGTTTGCCGATCGGGGCCGATATCGAGTATGCCGACGGGGTGACATTAGCTCGGGCCCTCGAAGGTCGTCGCCAGATGTAGCCCAGACTAAGAAGACCAAAAATTTCCCAAATAACTGAGTCGAAACGAGCTAGTTTTTGCTAGTATGAAATCTTGTAGTTTTGGCTTTTCTTTGCTAGTATGTATACAGTCATGCAATCACTGCTGACCAGAGGTGCTCCGTATCCGATTGATCCAATCGGCCGGGGGTTTTTTTTACAAAAAAATGGTTCTCGTGATCACCTCACGCGAGTTCAAGGGAAAGGAGCCTCGATGAAAGTCCTGGTTCAATCTAAAACCCTTAGCATTACCAAAGCCTTGCGCTCATTCATTGAGCGACAAGCTAGAAAGCTCACCCGCCGCGGCGAACCCATCCAAGCCGTGACCGTGTTTGTGGAGATTGTCGGCAAGAAGAAGAACGACATGCAAGCCTCCATCGCCAAAATGAAGATTAGTCTTCCTGGTCGCGATGTGATGGTTGAGCGTCGAGCCCGAGATCTCTATGAAGCTGTGATCGATGTCACCGCTCGAGCGTCCCGGCAAATTCGTAAAACCAAAGAGAGAAGACTCCAACATCGTCGTCAATGGCGGTTGCCGAGTGCTGATCTAGTCTGGAACGATTCTGCTGAGGCAGGGGCATAACAGCTGTTCCACTTGCAGAGGATCCGGGGGCTTGCTATGGTTAAGCCATGACTAATACTGCAGTTCCCGGATCTGCTTCTGCAAGTTCTCCTTTCGCAAAAACTGCGCCTTCTGATCCTGCTGCAATCCCGACCCAAACTCAGACCACCAATCAGGCCGTAGATCCTGCAGCCCCACAAAAAAGCCCTCTTGATGTCCTGGAAGAAATTTTAAATGAAGCTCAAGCTAAACAATCTGCCACTGCAGCCGAGAATGAACAATCAGCCGAGGCTCAAAAAGCTGCGGAAGAAGAAGCAAAATTAGCAGAAGTTAAAGCTCAAGAAGCTGCCCAAGTACAACAGGATCTGATCGCTACAGAACAACAAAAACAAGCAATTCAGGCTGAAACTAATTCAGACGCATATAAAGCTCGAGTCCAACAAGAGACTCAAAAGAAAACCGACGAAGAACATCACGCCGAAGAAACCAAGGGATACGAAATTATCCAGCTTGGTCACACTAAAGTATGAACGACGGCAGTACATCAGTAGGCCCAGGAATGGGTGGTGGTTTAAACCAACTGAGTGAACAGATGGATGCTCAGTCATTGCTCGGCGCGGCTCAATCCAAAGGAGGGTCGTCGACGCCAGGACCTCAGGCTCCGACGGCTGCCCAAGCCACTAACCCTCGATCAATCGGTAGCATTCCCCAAGAAGTGATCACTCGACCGATACAAGACATCGGAAAAGAGTTGCTGGGTTTTTTAGGTTTATCACACCAGGAAAGTGATCCCCAGACTAAGGCACGCAAGCAACAAATGCTTCAGAGATACAATCAATTGACAGAAGAACAGCAGGCTGTGGCCAGACAAAAATAC
>CAYQZC010000028.1:0-8167 GCA_964421945.1 uncultured Pseudomonadales bacterium | reverse complement strand
CCTGAGGTTTTTGTAAACAAGGACGACATCAGCTAAAAACAGAAGTAAAACTAACGACCCTAAACCCACTTTTTTAAGTGGGTTTTTTATTGACTCTACAGTATAATTCCCACACAACGATACCCACTTAGCTATATAAGGAGCTACCAAGTGAAACACAAAAGTATCGGTTGGTTCGTTTACAACTTGAGGGTCTTGAGGAAAGTCTGCGGGCTGATTTGGGGACATTACCTTGTTGCTGTCGGAAAGAGCACTAAACTGCGAAATCTAAGTCTTGTTTTGCTGCTGGGATTAGAACTGATCCTGTTGATAGTGGTCAATGCCATTCCAGTGGGTTTCTTGAGGCTACTTTTGGCATTCGTCCTGTTTGGCGTGGCATACGTCGGCCTTTTCACCATGATTGCCGATACCATTTATGAGGAAGCGATCCAGATTCGATCTGATCGGAAAACCTTTAGACGACGCTTGGATGAAATCGTTAACCCAACACCAGCCACGACGACAATCACGTCTGATCAAACCACTTCAGTTGAGAAATAACCAACATCACAGCCTACCTTCACCGGTAGGCTTATTTTTTGACCACAATGTAAAGCTCAAGCAGGGGTGCCGCTGATGCAGTCACCGTTTTGCCTTCGACTGTACCTTTGATTTCTTGCCAGGCTTTACCGTCCCAACCCATGATGGCTAGACTTCCCTCTTCATTAGCTCGCATAGTCAAGGCACCTGTCCCCGTAAGAGGTGATGAAGTGGCCAGAGAATAGGGATCAGAAACTGGGGTGCCTTTCAAACCCTCAGGATATCCAGGAGAGTTATAAACTACCATGTAGCGCTGGGTAGCCAATGTCGGCGCGTCGAGTTGGAACTTTGCATCTTTAGAACCTACTGCTGTCTCTTTGGCTTTATTGTCAAAATATCGCCAGTCAGATTTCAAAACATAGTCTTCCACACCTGAAAAGCGAAGCAGCAAGCTGCCACCTTTGACGTCTGTGTGATATGTACAAGCTCCGCCTGCACTACAGCTGCCCAAAAGCACCTGTTTTTGAGCTGGTACCGTCTCAAGTTTGATGGTATCAAAAGCACCCTGTAAAAGTGATCCAGCCTGATATTCAAGCTCGTACTCTACTTCAGTTGCAGTTTTTGGCAATGATTTAACAATCATTACTAAGTTACGACCATCTGCTAAGGGGGCAATCTGCATGTATGGCCGCTCAGCCACAGGGATCACATTTTCAGGAGCTGAAACTCGACGCTTTTTTGGCTGCTGCTCGACTGGAGCTGCAGGCTTTTTGGAAATCATTTTCCAGGCCAAACCACCTCCACCAAGTAGCACCACCACAGCGATAATTCCGCCAATAAGCATCAATTTTTGTTTGGGCATTTCCAACTCCTTTATGTAGCTTGGTTACTGTACCATATTGCGCAATTGAGACTCAAGTTGAGCAATTTCAACTCGAGTCTGTTCAGCTGTATCACGATCACGGATGGTGACTGTTCCATCTTCTAAAGTCTGATAATCAACTGTAATACACCATGGCGTACCGATTTCATCTTGAGACAAATAGCGCTTACCGATATTACCTCGATCATCCCAGACGATCGGCCAGTGTTGAGCTAAACTGTCGTAAACTGCTTGAGCTTTGGCCACCAATTCTGGTTTATTTTTGACTAATGGGAAAACTGCAGCTGTATAGGGAGCTAAACGAGGTGTTAATTTTAAAAGCTTTCGATTTTTCTCAAGATCTTGAGCATATGCATCACACAGAATCATTAAAAATAATCGATTTATCCCCACGGCTGGCTCGATGACATGTGGCAAAAACTTTTTCCCGGTGTAAGGATCGGTGTACTCCAAGTTTTCACCAGAATGATCTTGGTGCTGTTTGAGATCATAATTGGTCCGATACGCTACACCCCATAGTTCTTTCCAACCAAAAGGATATTTGTATTCCAAGTCATAGGTATCTGTACTATAGTGACTGCGCTCTTTATCGGTGTGTTGCCTCCAACGTAAGTTTTCTGGCTTGATACCCAGTACCTCAGTCACAAACTGCCACATGCTCGTTTTCCAGGCCTCCAGTGCCTCCTGCCAATTTGTTTCATCTGGATTGAAGAAATACTCGATCTCAGCTTGCTCAAATTCGAGCGTGCGGAACACGAACTGGCCAGTAGTAATTTCATTGCGAAAACTTTTTCCGATGTTACCCACCCCAAATGGCAACTGGACTCGGGTGGAGTCAAGAATGTTTTTGAAGTTAGTGAAAATACCTTGTGCTGTCTCACCCCGAAGGTAGACCGTGTTTTTTTCACCTGCTACAGTCCCGATGGCTGTTTCAAATAAAAGATTAAAAGCTTTTGGCTCTGTGACTGGATTACCATCTGGGCTCGTGATTTTATGATCTCGGATAAATTGCGCCATATCAGCGATTTTCATATCCTCTACGATGACTTCGGAAAGATTGGGTGTTTTTTCACGATTTTGATCCAACCAAGACTCGATCAAGTGATCGGCTCGATACCGTTTGTGGGTGACAATATCTTCTACTAAGGGATCATTAAAAGCACCGACATGACCCGAGGCTACCCAAGTTTCTGGATGTTGAAGAATCTGAGTATCTAGGCCAACCATATCACGACGCCTTGTGATAAAGGTTTTCCACCAATGAGCTCTGATCTGGCGTAATAACTCGGTGCCTAATGGACCATAATCATACGAATTAGCTAGACCACCATAAATACTCGATGTCGGATATACAAAACCTCGGCGTTTTGCTAAGGCTGTGATGTCGTTCATGTCAAAGGTTGTGGATTCAGTCACTTTGATCTTTCCGCTCTGGAGCTACTAAAAAACCGTCTCTCCACAGCATTACATATCTGAATACTGCAGAGGGACGGTTCTACTAGATTTTGGACTAGGAATCGCGGTTCCACCCTCTTTGAAACACAATTTTGATTGGTTTCCACTTTTGATCTTTTAAAAAGTAACTCATTGGTGCCACCCAACTCAACGTTACTGAGCATATGATAGCAGATTTAAAACCACAAGCCAACTTAAGTCTTAACCACTAAATACTCCCAACTTTTTAGGGGTTTCTCTGTCAAGGCCGCTACATATTCTAGAATTGAGTTAAACTTGGTCTGATCGGGATGCTGATAACCAAGTTGTTCGAGTAATGACTCCAGCTTGCCAGTGACCGCCCCTGATGTAGGCTCTTTGGTAACTATCAGGCTCCTGATAGTCAAAATATGCTCAAATAATGCCAATTCGAGCTCTTGCTCTACTAGTAATCGATCTAGAATCTCGAGGAATTGGACTAGTTGCCGATGCTTCACTAAATTCCCATGGATTGGCAAACAATCTGAAATCAAAGTAGCTTGAGATAAAATCGGCATTCCGTGTGTTTGAATCAACTGACATTTCACCAAGTTCCCCGTTTCCAGGAGCGGCCCTCGGCTAGAAGTCATTTTTCTGACACCTTTAGCAATACAAGCGATTTTTCCTTGATCAGGCGTGATAAGCGTCACTACCCGATCCGCTTCCCCGCTGTTAGAGCGTTTGAGGATCAAGGCAGCTGTCGAAACTTGACGACGGCTCGACATAGCGATTTACTTCTTGGCTAGAATGCCACTTCTATGACGGTATCTTTTTCCACCAGGACTTCCTCTTCACCACCATTGACATCCATCATGTGTTTGACTGGACTGATGCCACCTTGTTTCCAGACTTTGACACGATATGTCTGGGCGTCGGTATAAGGCACCGTGTAGGTGATTTTCAGTTTAGCCTGACTCATCGGCTCGAGAATAAAGTAGCCGTCTACTACCTTAAAGCCATTTTCCTCGTATTGTTTAGGGGCTTGAGTAAAACCTTGTGCTTCCACGAGTTCGGCACCCATAGGCAAGTAAAGTCGATTCCAATCTCGAAGCGTCGAGTTAAGACACAAGAGTCCAGCTTCGAGATTACAGTTATCGGCTCGACGGTCATTTTTGTAGGTGATCTCGACCGTCTTGGTGATTCTGCCATTTTCAGGAGCTGAAACAGTCTGCTTGACGTCATAATTAACGAAAAGGTTTGACTTAGCACCACCCAAGTTGGCATCTACAATGCCCAAGAAATCTTGACCTTCGCCAGCAGGAACCATTTCACCTGTGGCGTTGATTTTTGCCAAAGCGTTTTGAGCGTCTTGATCAAAGAGATACAGTTGAGCATGCCGACCAGCTAAGTTTGATAAACCAGTCTCAAACAGCTGTGGCCACAATTGCTTGGGAGCAGTATAGGCTTTAGTCAGAATTGCCCGCATCAAAGGACCAATAATACCTTTTCTATCCTCTCTGATATATGGAGTGGGCCGAGTAATAATTTCAGACAAAGCTAAAATTATTTGTGGACAATCACATTTGGGATCGTTTTCAGCTGAGAAAGTACCATAACCTGGGACTTCCACAGGTCCCAAGACTTTGAGGAGTTCAGTCAAAACGTGAGTGTCAACAGCGATGATACCATCGATGTCTTGAGGTTCACCTTTCACCAATTTGTAGTTGGCATAGAACTGATCCATCGAAATCTTGAAGTCAGGTGAGATATTCATATCACGCAGATTCCAGTATTTCTCGGTGGTGAGATAACGACCTAAGGCTTCAGGGATCGCAATCCGATTTGAGAATTTTTTGTCTAATTCGTAAATGTCATCTGATTTTTCTGGAGTGACTTTACCATCTTCGATATAAATTATCGAATAGGCAGTCAAGAATCCACCAGTTGGCCGAAGCTCGTTATCGTTCTGGAACAAGATGAGGTATTTTTTTCGTTCTCCGCGACCACCTGCAATTGCTGGTAACTGCTCGATCACAGGTCTAAACTCAGTCAAAGCTGAAACTGCACCAGTACTCAGGCCTTGCACTTGGACCAACCGAGGTCGCACTGCAGTTCCTCTGATGGTTTCAGGATAACGTGAAACATCAATGGCTGCCAGCTCAGACTCGACAGTCTTAAGCTCTCCCGTGATCTGATCCAAAACTGGATTCACTTTATCGAGGGTCTGCAAAAGCAATTTCAAACGGTCTTCGGTAGTACCACCAGTAAAAGATCCCTCACCTGTAAATCCGAGCACATCAGCATAAGGGGTGATAGCTTGGATCGACTGCAAGCCAGCTCTCAGTCCGGCATCTGCCGCGTTTAATCCATGTTCACCATCTAAATAATAATTTCTGGCGATAGGAATTGCTTTATAAAAAGCCAACTTTTCGTAGGTTTGCCGGATCTGGGCAGCTTGACCTTGGAGCTTCACTAGTTCAGCTTCGGTGCCAGGCAGATTTTGTGCTTTGAAAGTATCATAGGCTAACCGAGCCTGTGTCTGGGCTTCGAGAGCTTGGGATTTTAACTCAAAAGCTACTTGATAGGTATAAAAACCTAGTACGCCGGCTACACTTCCGAGCAATAGGAAAACGGCAATCACAGCTACGAGGATTTTCTGCCAGCCCGCGTGTAAGAATGGCTTACGTTGTGGTTCGGTTGGCTCTTCTTGGTACAGCATTTCGCCGACTTGATTCACCATTGAGTCATCAACTTGAGAACTAGGAGTGGTTGGCAGTACATCAGACATGGAAGCAAGTATACTTGTTTTAGTGATCAAAAGGCAAGCTTAGATTGCTCGATCACCACTTAGAGATCATGGCTTTGGGAGTCCGGAGCAAAATCAATAAATCATTAAGTATCGAACGTTTGCTGGCATATTCGGCGTCCATTTTAGCTCGGGTCACAAATGGAACTTCATTACGACCACTAGTTTGCCAAGGCCCGGTAATCCCTGGTTTGACGGTCAGAATGGCTTTGGTGTATGCCCGAGTTTCAGGATAACGAGAGGTTTGCTCATCGAGCTCTCTTTTGACGTAGGCTCGAGGTCCGATCATACTCATGTCCCCCTTGATCACGTTATATAGTTGTGGAAATTCATCGATAGTCAGTGATCGTAAAACTTTACCAAGCTTGGTAATCCGAGGATCATTTTTGACTTTCCAATCGTTCTTTTTAAATTCTTCCAATAGTTTCTTATCATGCTTATGCAAAATATCATCAGCATCTTTGACCATAGATCTAAATTTGTAAAGGTAAAATTCTTGGCCACCTTTACCTACTCGCTTATGTCTGAAAATGACTGGCCAACCTGAATCAAAGTAAATCAGAATTGGCACTAGAAACCAGAAAGGTAAAAACAATAGTGTCAGCACCAGTGACACAAAAAGATCTAGGATGCGTTTTTGCTGTTCGTATGACATGAACTCTTTAGAAACAACTAGCTACATTATAAATACTCTTTTTGACCCATTTCTTTCAAGCTTTCGACCAGCTTTTTGACATCCTGACTGCGATCTTTAGGAAGAATCATCACGATCTCATCGGTGTCCACTACAATCATATCACTTACCCCGACCATAGCAATCAAACGACCATTGGTATGGATCAGATTGTTTTCAGCCTGGATTGATAATACTTTGCCTTTTTCAGAGTCACCCATCAAAACATTATTGTGAGAGTCTTTATCGCCTAAATCGAAAACTACTTTCCAATCTCCGACGTCATTCCACCCAAAGTCACCTGGAATCAAAACTAAATTGTTGGCTTTCTCTGAAATTGCATAATCAACTGAAATTGACTCAACTTGCTCATATATACCTGGTAAAGCCGCATGAAACTTGGCTGGTGACATTTCACCCAAAGCTTGGGCAATGTCATACATAGCTGGCATGTGCTCAGCAAAGGCTTCCTCGAGAGTTTTGGCTGCCCAAACATACATATTGGCATTCCAAAAATATTTACCACTCGAAATAAATGCCCGAGCTGTAGCTACATTTGGTTTTTCGGTAAAACTATCGACTTTAAATAGCGATAAACCTTTTTCCAGTTTCTTGAGATCTGAGCCGACCTTAATGTAGCCGAAGGCACTGCTTGGGAATGAGGGGGTAATGCCGACAGCTACCAAGTATTTTTGTTCAGCCGAAACTTCTACTGCGGCTTTCATCACTCGGCAAAACTCTTTTTCATCGGTCACCACGTGGTCAGAAGCTCCATTGATCACAATGGCGTCAGGATCCTTGGAGCGTGCAAACAAAGCCCCAGTCAACATTGCCATAGCGGTATCTCGTTTTTGAGGTTCGGCGATGATGTTTTCTTCAGGAACTTGAGGAAGTTGAGCTTTTACTTCAGCCACATATTTTTTATTGGTAACGACGATCACTCGATCCCAGGCTACTAACTTAGTCACCCGATGGGCAGCCACTTGCATCATTGTTTCATTACCTGCCAACTTTAGAAATTGCTTTGGGGTGGCTTCTCGAGATTTGGGCCATAATCGGGTCCCACCGCCACCGGCGAGAATAACGGCATATGTATGATCAAGTGCTTGCATGTCGTCCTTTCATGAGGGTCAATTGGTACTGTGCCCAAGATGTGGCAACCAGTTTTTTCCAACGCCAACAGAATTCAGTTGTACCATATTTTGTCAAATCATGCTGGACAAGCTTCTGACTTGGTCGGAGTGTAAGCAAGGTTTGAAGTCCCCTTTCTACCTCTGCTACAGACTCTTCAGTGATCTTGACACTGACATTAGCTGGGATAATTTCTGCTGCACCACTATTTTGATGTAAAAGCACCGGTATGCCTCTGACTGCTGCCTCGACTGCCGCAATTCCAAAATCTTCCTCACCAGGCATTAAAAATCCAGCTGCTTGGTTTAGGACTTGATTAACTTCTTGATCTGAAAGTGAACCTACAAATGAAATCAGTTCTGCCTTGGCCGGCTCTGTCCCTCTCAGCTGCTTTAGACTATCAGCATCATGACCATCACCAACTATCACCAATCTGTAGCCGAGGTTTTGGCATGCTTTGATGGCCAAATCAATCCGTTTGTACTCCACCAGTCTGGAGACGCAGACAAAAATAGGTTTATCAGAAACACTCTGGGTTTCTGCTTTCACAGCAAAAGAAACCGGTGGGTAGATGATCTCATCCACCTGACGCTGATACACCGTTTCAATCCGCCGAGCCACTACCTTGGAGATACTCACCAGTACATCCGGCCGCCAGCCAACTGCCCGATCAACCCGTCGCAAGTATGATAACAATGGCTGAGCCATTTTTACCAACCATCTTCTTACCTGACTGGTATTC
>CAYQZC010000027.1:0-8222 GCA_964421945.1 uncultured Pseudomonadales bacterium | reverse complement strand
AAGTGGTGGAGTGACCTGCTTCGTGTAGCACTTTCTTTAACTTCATGAAAACTGTGGCACCCATTTCGAGAGCTTGATGAAAACTGCGAGCTCCCACCGGCATGATCATAAATTCTTGAAAATCAGCCGAGTTGGTAGCATGCTTGCCACCATTCATCAAATTCATCATCGGCACGGGCATGGTCCATTGCTCTGGAGCCGTAGCCGAAAGTGATTTAAAGTAACTCCACAGTGGTTGTTTGGTACTGATGGCCAGCGCTTTGGAAAGTGCCATCGAAACACCTAAAATCGCATTGGCTCCCAGTTGACCTTTATTTGGTGTGCCGTCCAAATCGATCATCATTTGATCAATGTGTTTTTGCTCAGCCGCTTCACCTTTGAGTTTGGCTAGGATGGTGGTGTTCACATTTTCGACTGCCTTACGCACACCTTTCCCTTCGAGACGAGTCTTATCACCATCTCGCAGTTCAACTGCCTCATGAGCACCTGTAGATGCACCAGAGGGCACAGCAGCTCGACCAAAAGAACCATCATCTAACCACAGATCGACTTCCACCGTCGGTGTCCCGCGGGAATCAAAAATTTCACGACCAAGAATTGAAGAAATTTTAGGCATACTTTCCTTGCTGTGCATAGGTATACGTACCTGATGAGTATACTGCTAAACTTAAGAAAAACAACCAAATCCAAGAGTAATCAGGAGTTATAATGATCTATGTCTAAACGTATCCAACTCCTTCAATCACTGAGTGACCTTTTGGTCAAAAGTCCACCTGAGATCACTTGACAGATTACATCTGGAAGATCTTACGTCATCGTGATAAAATACTATAGGCTTTTAAAAGCTGTTTTTTCGTTCGTTAAAAAACCAGCCACATTGGCAGAGGACAAAAAAAATGACAGATTCAATGGTAATTGAAACTGTTTTAACCGGCACGGTCAAAAAATTTGACTCTGACCGAAAGTTCGGATTCATTCAATTGGAGTCCGGGCCAGATTTGTTTTTCCATCTCAACAATGGCGCTACGGCGTCTGAGGTAAATGGCGAGGTAGTATTTTCTGGGAAGCCAACTGGTACACCGACTGAGGGAAGCCTCCTGATTTTCAAAATCGGTGAAGGCAAAAGAGGCTCCGCGGCAATACCATGGGCGCTGGCGAGTGATTTGGACCAGGTGTCCACCACCGCCAAACCAGTTGTTATCTCCAAACCGCCGACAGCCAATCGTCAAAAGATTGAGGTGGGCATCGTGTTTGAGTCTAAAGACGACAAGCATCGCCATGCCGTCGCTCATAAGGATGACACAGAGTTTAGTTGGCGCCCAGGGCTGCCGGCCACCTCACTGCTGTCCCAATATCCCATGCTCAAGGGTTATAAGGCACTGACAAAGGTGTTAGGCCAAAAAATGGCCCAACTCCGTCATGATATCCGATCATATGCCGATTTTTTACAAAATCCGCCGATGGTCGAACTCGACAAAAACGGAAATGGCACCCTGTCTGTCTTGGGTTTTACCCTACAGGTAGAAGCTGGTCATCTCACCCGCGATCATGACGACACTATTGGTGGCGTCAGCATTGCTGAGATTTGCCAACACGCTGCTTTGATGACCATGATTCAAATCAACGTCATCAATCCCCGGTTGGGATTACAACAACCATGGGTAGACGGCGGCACAGGTCTTGATGCCATTTGGTGGCACGTGGAACGCATCCTGCGTAATTCACTCAACACCTTGGCTCAAGTGCTGTATTCGTACAGCTACCTGACCGATCCCGAAGTCAAAGTCAAACTGGCTGCGATTGGTGATGATGTTCGCGCTGGCGTTCACGACTCAGGTCTGATGTGGACGGCGATGGGCCAACAACCTGTCTGCTTTACTGGGACCAATGTCCCGGACACGCGCCTGACGTTCTTGGATTTTCCTTTCCGTCAAAATCAAAACTGGCAGAAGCGAAACTCCACTGAGCCGGTCGAGCTTTCAGTGTACATCACACTATCTGATCAGCCGGTGCCAGCAGAAGTTCAGGAGCAGCCTGCATGGGAAAGCTACCTGATCACCTATAGGTACCAGATCGCGGAAGTGATCGGGTTTGATGAATGGCCGCATATGGCAGCTGCCTTTGGTTTGAGCTAATGGCAGCTAACCGCTGTTCGAAAAAACAAGGAGAGACACACGTCTCTCCTTTTTTGTGTTTTTTTGGCTGTTAAAAATAATTTTAGTCTGGATTTTTCTTGACCTCCGCTCATTTTTGTCCTATAATAAGCAAGTTCTTTTACATTGAAACTAATGCCACGACTGTGGCAGGAGGAATACTAGATGGTGCCAATAACAGCACCTGTCACTCCCGCGTGGACTGATCTATACAAGTGGACTATGGGCCACGCCGAGAACATCACGTTTCCTGATGCGTGGGCCGAGTATCGGTTCACAAATCGCGGGAAAACGAGATTTCCCAAGGGGTATGCTGAGCAGCTACAAACTGAAATCGAAGCCTTGGGCCAACGCACCCCTGAACCAGAGGTGCTCGCCTACACAGCAGAACGGGCATACTATTTGCCCACCAGTCACTTTGAGTGGCAAAAACATTTTCGACTTGATCCGTCACAGGTCACCATCGGACAAACTGGTGGAGATCTGAAGATCAGCATTGAGGGTCCGATCCGGACCAGTGGCTATTGGGAAGTCCCTCTGTTGGGCAAAGTCAGTGATACCTACTATAAAATGGAGGGAATCGAACCTGATCCCCACTACCTCGAGCGGGCCTATGAAAAAGGCCGCCAGATGTTGGCGCATGAGCTGCCGGTGGTGGATTATGCCACCCGCCGCGCTTTTTCACCTGACGTGCACTTGGAATCTGTCCGTGCTATCAAAGAAGGCGCGACGGCCAGTGATGGCACTTGCTGGTTGATTGGTTCAAGTAATCCCGTCGTCGCCTACATCCTCGGGATCAACGTCATGGGTACCTATGCTCACGAGTGGGTCATGGCTCACCAAGGACTATATGGTTTGCCCATGTCGGACCGGTTAGCTATGCAGCACTGGAATGATGTTTACAACGGTGCACTAGGTACCGCTCTCTGCGACACTCTGGGGACCGACTACTTCCTCGAACAGGCCTTCGGCACCGTGTTTGCCAAGCTGTTTGACAGCGTCCGGCATGACTCGGGTGACCCATTTGTCTTTGTCGACAAAATGGTGGCTCACTACCGCAAACTGCGGATTGATCCGATGTCAAAGACTATCATTTTTAGTGATGGACTCAACATCGAAAAAGCCATCATCATCCAAAAGTACTGCGCTGGGAAGATCAAATGTGCTTTTGGCATCGGCACCAACTTCAGCAATGACGTGGGTGCGATTCCGCTCAACATCGTCATCAAACTGTGGTCGATCGCTGCCAATCGCAATGCCCGCCGGATCCCGGTCGTGAAACTGTCGGATGAACCCGGCAAACACACTGGCTTGCCGCTCGCCATCGAGCACGCGCTGTACGTGGTAGGCCAAAAAAATTACTGGGTATAACTTCCAGTGGTTTTTGTAAGTGTAAGAACTCAATCGCTTAGCATTTTTGCTAGGCGATTTTTTTTGCCAACTTTACATGGCTTGGTCCAAAGAGGTATAAAAAGAAGTGCCCCGCTCCAAATCTCTCCCCAAATCCGCTCGTCCCAATCTCTCAGGTGAAACTTTGTTACGAGCTTTAGCAATCATCGCCGTGGTAGGGATCCACGCCGCATCAGGCATTTCGCCGTCACCATTTTGGAATTCCTCTCCACTTCAACCTTGGTTTGTGGCTATGGATCAACTATTTCGGATTTGTGTGCCATTGTTTGTGGTGCTATCTGGATACGGACTGGTACAAAAATACCAGCACACAGAATTTTCTTTGATCGAGTTTCTTCAGCGTCGGGTTTTCAAACTCTTACCAGCCTATTTTGGCTGGAGCGTCCTGTATGGGATTTTGTTTCGCTTGATCCCAGGCTGGTATTATTCTTCCGAGCCCATGCAATCATTTTGGCTCCAATTACTCAAAGGCCAAGCCGATTATCAGCTCTACTTCGTCCCTATGATTTTCCAACTGTACCTACTTTTCCCACTGATCTGGTGGCTGGTAGCTAAAAAACCTTGGTTATCACTAGCAGCTGCCGGGATTTTCCAAGTCTGGTGGTATGTCTATTTGACACAATTAGTCGCCACCGCCACTACTAAGACCTACTTTCTCAATGATCAACATCAGTACTACTGGTTCTTTACCTGGATCTGGTATTTTGTCCTGGGTATGGTGTTTAGCCTTAAATCTTCCCATAAAATCTGGCCCAAAATCTTACCGTTTTTAGCTCTGCTATCGGTGGGAGCCTGGCTGGCCGTCAGTCAACAAGCTCTCCAAAGCATGCACGCTGGCCTTGACCCGTTGTTTGCCTTGCGCTTCACACGTTTGCCGATATTGGTCTTTACCTCCTTATCTGCCATCACTTTAATTTTGGCGACTCGATCGATCACCAAAATCCCCAGTTTCTTGGCTTCGATCGGCAAACATTCGTATAGTATTTATTTAGGTCACACCTTGTTACTGAGAATAATTTTCCTGGTGCTCAGTAAAATGGGCCTCCACTAACATGTCTGGCAATCTAGTCCATGAACATTTTCAAAACCGGACTAACGTGGAGCGCTACCAACAACGTATGGACGCGGCCATTACTCCAAAATGGAATGTGATCGAGCCATACCTCGAGGAAATTATCAATCGACCTGACCCAGTTATCGTCAGCATCGGTGCTGGTTCAGGGGCTTTGGAAGCAGAGCTGGTGAAACGAGCTCAAGTCAAAGTCATTGCCTTCGATGTGTCGCTCCCGATGTTGAGTGCCATTCAAAATCAATCATCACAGTTAGAAACCGACTGGCAGTCAGCTCCATCGCTACCGGATCGACAGCCACATTTATGGGCGATCAACGCCGACGCCACACAGCTTCCGCTTGGTCAGACTGCAGACGCCATCTTAGGTTTTTCAGTTTTCCATGAAGTAGCAACCTTTGCATTTGATGGAGATTTCGGCAAGATGCATGAGTTTTTCAAAAATTTACTTACCAAACTCAAGCCAGGTGGTTTGCTGTGCATTCGCGATTTTGTCCAACCTGAACATCCACACAAGCTAGTCAAAATAAAACTTGGCACCAGTCCTGAATTTCCACCCTTGGAATATCTTGAGTTTTTTCTTAAAAACTTCAAAGGCATGTCGCTGCTTAATCTCCGGATCCAAGTAGCTTTTTTGAAATCACTCGGACAGTGGCACCCAGGAGCCCAGTTACTTCTGACTCGGGCTCAGGCTATGGAGTTGATTGCTCACTACAGTTGGCGAAGTAGCCCAGAAGAAATCAGAGAACGTTATGCTTTTCTACCCCTCGAAGAATACGTCAGCTTAATACTTGAAGCAGGTAAAAGTATTGGCATAGAACTCAAAGTCGAAGATGCTACAGCCGAAGCCCAACCTGGCTACGACCAGCATACACAGGGACAAATCGATATTTTGAAACCTGATGGCGAACGCCAACAACTGCCTGCTTGGACAGGAAAGATCGTTATTCGACGGGTGTAATTTGAGTTCGCTTTGAGCAAAAATCTGCTACCTGCTTGTCACCAATTTGTCGATGTTATTCAGAGTTTTAGTGGCCAGCTGGGCTACTTCAGGTTTATTGTCTGCAAATATTTGTGAGACGGCAAGCAAGCCTGGTTTAACAAAGTGGATATGTCCCTTGACTGATATTGGCTTGGCTTCTGGCTGATCAGCGAGTGATTGGTCTGCATCATCTACTGCCTCTTTTGACTCAAGTAGCTCAGGCAGATTCTTTTTTAACTCTGTGACAAACTTTATAACCCCAGTTATCCCTTCATACTTCTTATCGAGCATAGCCCCAAATGAAATAGTGCCACTATAATCTTTGTCGCCCTCAGCGAGTTCACTGTACTCTTTGTTTCGTTTAGCAATCAAAGCAACTGCTGCTTCAACAATCGTGCGAAGGTCGGCATCGATAGTAGCGGCAAGTTCATCGATGTTAAGTCTTTCAGAGCTATCATTTTCTTGATTCATAGTTTCTCCTTACTTTCTAACTCTACCACGAATTCCTAAAATCGTCCCCGACATAACAGCTGCATCTGAAACTTGCTGCAAAATCGGCAACCAATACCAACCCCTTGGTACATACTTTAGATTTTTAATCACTGACCATATCGAATAGGCTGCTTCATGCACGAGAAATATGGCAAATATTCCCCTCCAACCTTGCCACATTCCAGCCAGTATCAATACCAACACTACAAATAGGTACCGAGCAAATATCAGCGCTACTTTAGGTCGCCAAAGTCCGGCATAGGCATCACCTCTAGCAAATCTCAAAATCATCACCCAAAAACTCTTGAGGTTACTTCGCGGATACCAACTGACGATAGCTCGAGGCGCGAAACCCATCACAATCTGTGCTTTTGGCTCCCGAGCCAGTTGATCAGCCTGACGCGCAAACCAATAGTCTTCGTTGTCACTCAAATCTTGACGAAATGTACCTACTAGTTCCCATGCTTTCCGATGCAATAACAGTGACCGGGTAGCCGGCAAAAAATGCTCTGGATTGACCCGATCTGGCATCACTAAAGCATAAGGGATCACCGCTTCTTCAAAGGGAGTCCTGGCGATCCCTCGATAATAACCAGCGATAATGGGGTATTTTTCTTTTGATATTTGTATTTTATTTTGAGCGACAGTCACTAGTTCTGTCAGCCAGTTAGATTCTGGTAGACAGCCGGCATCAGTGATTGCAATCAAGTCATGTTGTGCTTGGGTGATCCCCGCATTTCTCCCCACACTTCGATTTCCAATTTTTTGAAACACCTTGACTTTGAAAGGAAATTGTTTGGTAGCCAAATTTTGTAATTTTGAAAAAGTCCCATCACCAGAACCACCGTCGACGATCACCACTTCGGCTGGCAAATAGGTTTGGTCCTTAAGTCCTTCGAGCAAGGTGACCACTGTGTCTACTTCGTTGAGTACTGTCACCACCACGCTGACGTTTGGTTTAGTTTTTGACATCGGTCTCCCACAACTTTAGATAGGCTCTCGCTACCGTTTCCCAGGTATGTGACTGAGTCCACCTTTGAGCCTCACTGATTTTTTTGACCAGCTGATCAGTATCGCTGACAAGTTTCTGGAAATTTTTGACAGCCTTTGCTACATCCGAAAATAGCATCATTGAGTCCGAAGTCGGTAAGGTTTCTAAATATCTTTTTTTTAGGTAGTTACTATGACAGGCGATTACAGGTTTTCGGTGTGCCTGCGCTGATAGAATGCTCAAGTATGAATTAGCTAACACCACGTCTGCTTTAGCTAAATATAGCTGTGGGTCGGCCACAAATCCTGTTACCAGTCCGATTTTCTCTGCCACTGATCTTTGGCTACCATCACCTACCCAGGTGACTTTGATCTTTTGGCCTGCCTCCTGTAAAGCTGATAAAAATTCACTGTATAACGAGATCTCATTATCTGCTTCCAGCCTACCGATAAATACAAATCTGATTGTTTCTTTCGTCGAAAAATCTGGCGCAACTGATGATCCTTGTGGTTGGTCAGTTGCGCCATAAAGAATTAAATCTGGCACATCTCCATACATTTCTTGAATCCAGGCTCCGATGTGGATGGTCCGACGTGCTAACTGATTCATCAACCTTCGGTGAAGTTTGGCTTGCCACCGGATCGGCCAGTGAGTTTCCCAACCATGAAAAGTGATGTACCAAGGTTTTCGTAACCAAAACATGATTGGAGCGATCCACCAACCGACATCATGGACGTGGACCACATCAGCCGATTGTAAGATATCTCGATGCATCCACCACCACTTCCAGATAGCCAGCTTGTGCCGCCAACCTGATAACTCAAAAAATGCCCGGGGAAGATTAATTACCTGCTCATGATGAGCGGTAGTTTTTTGTTCGGATTTTAGTTCTGATTCAGCTGCCACCACCACTACCTGATGACCCAGTTTTTGTAGCTGCTCTGTCACTCGGCCGACATGTGTTTCTACACCCCCTAGATCAGGACAAAACCGCGGTGTGATTTGGACTAATTTCATAATTTTTTGGTAACTTTGGCCTTTTTTTTGGACGAAGGTTTTTGAGCAACGATCTGGAAATCAGCCGCCCCAAAAAGCTGAGCCGACCATCGATCAAAAACATGGAAC
>CAYQZC010000026.1:0-8266 GCA_964421945.1 uncultured Pseudomonadales bacterium | reverse complement strand
CAGCAGTTCGTTTTTGGCTTCACCGATCGCGGCTTTGACTGCTCGGGGGTTAAACTCTTTGACGTCAAAACCATGCTGTTTGTAAACTTGTTTGAGCAAGCTAATCTGGTCATCGGTGTCATAAATAGTGTAGTTTGGTGACAAACCAATCCTCATCCCGTCTTGGCGCAAAATCCGAGCTGCCAAGCGATGAAATGTACCAGCAAATGGGAGTGTCTGCCCTGTTTGCACAGCTACCCGGTGGTTCATTTCTTGAGCGGCTTTATTGGTAAATGTCACGAGCATTATTTCTCGGGGGTCAAGGTGTTGCTGGTCTAAAAGCCATGCCACCCGAGTGGTCAGAACTCGCGTTTTGCCTGAGCCGGCACCCGCCAAAACCATCGCTGCCCCGTCCGGATGGACGACAGCTTGAAGTTGATTTTCGTTGAGGTCTTGTAAATAGGACATGTAGACTTGGCCATCCTATCACATTCTTTTCCAGCTGTGGTACTATGAGGCCATGACGCCACTACTTATTGCCAATTGGAAATCACACAAAAATGAGGCTCAAGCTTTGGCTTGGCTGGAGATTTTTGCAGCTTTTTGGTCAAAATACCAAGGTCAAAGCCAAGTGGTGATTGCTCCGCCCGCTAGTTTGTTGGGAAGTCTTGATTGGTTTTTCCGAGAAAAAATAGCCTCAACCCTACCAGGTCAACTTTCACTGGGGGTGCAAGATTTGAGCCCGTTCCCAAGTGGAGCTTATACGGGTGCACTTTCGATCGAAAACATTGCTAACTTTCAAGTGAAATATGCCATTGTAGGACATTCAGAAAGACGACGCTATTTTCATGAAACTCACGCCGAAGTGGCCAACAAAGTCGATCAGGCTTTAGCTGCGGGGATCACGCCCGTGGTGTGTGTGGATGTTGACTATGTTGAGTCCCAGGCAGCAGCGATTGCTCGAGATCAATTGGAAAAGTGTGTGGTGGCCTATGAGCCGTTGGAAGCCATTGGCTCAGGTGTAAATCAACCAATTATTGAGGTAAAGCCAGTTGTTAGCGCTATCAAAGCCGCTTTTGGTAAGGTTCCGATTTTGTATGGCGGTAGTGTTTCCAGCCAAAATGTGGCGGAGTATACCGATGTAGTAGATGGATTTTTAGTGGGAAGTAAAAGTTTAGATGCTCAAGAGTGGATTGAGATTATTAAAAAAGCGGGCAACTAAAAAAATGGCCCCCGCGACTGAAAGTCGAGGGGGCAAAAACACACTTAGTATTTGATGCTCGGTGTCTGAACACAAACAACAACGTCTGCGGGATTTGCATCGTTCTGACAGACGAAATTGATGGTTTTTTCTTCCTGCCGCTCCCGAAAGCCTTGAATAACGGTGTACCCTACTGGTACCTCGATTGCTTCGCCAATGACACCATTGGTGCAGGGGACCAGCTTCCGAGTTTCAGAATTAGTACAGAACATCACCACCTCATCGGTGTGGTTGGGTGACTCCACGATGGCAGATAATACATAGCCAGCGGGAACTGAGATTCCGCCTAAACTCAATGTGTCCATCTCTACGCTTGGGTAGATTGGATCATCAAACACCCCATGTGTGTTGAGAATCAATATCAACACAACAGCCACCAGCAGTGCTGCCATGGCAAACACAAGCGTACAGCCAAAATTGTCAGATTCCATTGGTTAACCTCCAAGGAGTTAACTCAAAATCAAAGTTTAAAAGAACGACCTATATTATATCACAAAGTGACTTTAAAGTTAATTTTTGAGGAGGGAAGGTAAAAAAAGGGGCCCCCGAGCAACGCTCGAGGGCCAAGAACTAAACTCCTTTTGAGTTAACGAGCGAACGTTACGACCGCAATTACAGCAGATAGTATATTTTTATGGGTTGTTGGGCAAAGCGAGTTGATAGACGGTGTAATGCTCTGTTTTTTTGATTGGATTAGCAATCTGTGTCCAACCGAGTTTATTAGCATGCCAATCGTGAAGTTCGTTAGGACCCAGGACGATGTATGAGATTTGGTACTGTTTAATGAGTTCCAGATTTGAGGTAGGCTGGGAAAGCATCTCTGCCACGTCATTCTCGACTCGATGATAATCATAACCGTGGGTCCAGACCCAGCCGCGGTAAGCCAAAATAGTTTGACGACCTGTCAGGTTAAAGAGCCAATGATTATGTTGGTCTCCAGTCAGCCAAATACTGTCAGCCTGAGTGTTATCTCTCACCCAGCTGGCTAGCTCCCATTCTTCCTCTGAGTACATGATGTAGTTGTGAAGATCCACGCGGAGATCCCAATAGGCATCGATGGCTCCTGAAGCAATCACCACCAAAAAAATCAAACTGATGCTTGCTAGTTTCAGCTGTTTAAAAATGAGCGACAGAAACCCCACTGTGGGCTTTTTCCAGCGGAGCCACCAGTGGTTGAGGCCATAGGCGGCTAGACCAGAAAAACCGAGCGAGGTCCAGACCAAAAGCTTTGTGTTATCCCAACTAAATGGTTGAAATAAAATCAAATTAAGTGCCAAAAATAAAATCCAAAACGGCGCAATCCAAACCGCCCTCGACCTTCGACCAGTTTGGCGTCTGAATATCCAGTAACCACTTCCGATCACAGCCAGCATCGGTGTCAGGCCCCAATTTTTCAGCCACCACCATCCCCAATTTTCCTTGAACTGGGTCGCTAACCAGCCTGGGTACCAGGAAATGAAATTATTACTGGTATGGCTGGCAAAAAACCAGATGTAAAGCGGGATCGCCAACAACAGAGCTGGGACCGCGATCATTAACCATCGCCAGAGCCAAGTTTTTCGGGCCGCCCAGGTCGCGGGTATAGTTGCTAAGCCCCAACAACTCAAAATAATCACCAAAGCCAAAAATGAATGCATGTGGATGATTGGCAATAATCCCAGCCCAATTCCCAGACCTAATCGGTGAAATTTTTGCGATCGCCATGAGTTGAGACCACTGGTTTTGAGATGAATGGCATTTTCGAGTTTCCAGATCCCGACTAAGATCAATAAGGCAAACGGGAAACCTAAAGTAAAAGCTCGTTGGGGGATGATCATGCTATCGATCACCGAAATCCATTTGATGTTTTCAGCGTCTAAACGTGTGTATTCGTGAGGTGGATTGAGGAAAGTGGAGAGAGGGTTGGGGGCCGAGGCGACATCGGTCAAAAACCACATGAAGCCGAGGCCCCCATTACAGAAAAAAATCAAACTTGCCAATACGGCTAAGCCAGTTGATTTAAACCATTGCCGGTAGAAACTTCCGACCGCTACCACGATGGCTAAAGAACCTAACCAGCTTAAAAAAACATACGCCGACAAAAAAGGGATTCCCAACTTGATCAAAACTGCTGTTATCCAGTTCACCACAAACGGATAACTAAGACGAGCATTGATAATAAATGGGCTGGCCATGTCTGTCAGCGACGTATACGCGAATTTACTTCCCATGGTAAAGTGAGCTGCCCAGTCACCCAAAATATTGACATGGCCAGCCACTACATTGCCTGCCACATCAAACCAAATTGCTCTACTCCAAAAAAGTGAAAAATATAAAAACCCAAACCCTAAATAGATCGTCCACCAAGAAAATCGCCATCGTTTGGGCAGAAAACGCATAGGTATTAGTTTAGTTGGTTCCTAGTAGTTCCGTAAACTGGCTGCTGACCCATCCCGACTTCCCTTCAAAGGTGATGTTGTACCAGCCATCTAACTGTTTATTGAGATAAGGATATTCAGTGCCCACTGGTGCAAATCCGAGGGTACTTGCTCCGCTGTTGGCGCTCGATCTGACTCTGAGTACTTCCACCTCATCTTGGTAAAAATTAGTTTTTTTGATCAATACTCGGGATCCTGTAAGTTGAGCGCTACTGGTGCTGGTTTTGGGAGATGGTGATGCCTTGGCGCTGGTCGATGCATTTAAACCACCGGCTGTACTTGCCGAAAGGCTGGCTGACTCAGTTGCCACGATCGTGTTAAGTGGTTGGTCGCTCGCTCCGGCTGCTCGGGCAAGTTTGACCGTAATATTAATTTTATGTCCCTCTACCATATTGAGAGTATGCTGTTGGGTTTCATAACTAGGAAGTGAAACGGTAAACTCATGGCTGCCAGGTTTAATGTTATCGATAACCAAAGGTGCAAAATCTTTTTGTTCACCATCAAGGCTGACGATCGCCCCATCTGGAATACTTATCAATGCAAGCTGAGTGGCTTTTTTGTTAGGCAGCTTTTCCATTTCATACATGACTCCCCCACTTAGCTCAGGACGGATTCCTGGTTTCCAGGTGACCACAGACAATAAACCTTTGTGTAACGTGACCGTGGTTTCGTAGCTAGCTAGAGAAGAATCTTCAGGTTGGATTTTAAGGGTATAGGTGCCAGGTTTGAGATCTTTGTTAATCAATGGAGTTTTATCTAAATATTGTCCATCGAGGAAAAGTGAAGACGGAATGTCATTGGTAATGACTTGCAGTCCCGCTTTTGAAGGGCCAGACCACAAAGTACATCCGGACAAACCAACTGAAAAAATCAAAGCTAAAATAAGCTGTAACCATCGTCGCATACTTTTTCAGTGTATCATGCTCGAGCCAAGGCGAGAGCTAGGACTTCGTCGACATTTTTAACTGGTTTAAAATCGAGTTCTGCTTTGACGGCAGCCGGTAAATCAACTAAATCTCGAGTATTATCTTCAGGAATAATCACAGTTGTGATCCCAGCTCGATGGGCCGCGATGGTTTTTTCTTTTAATCCACCGATCCTGAGGACTCGACCTCGAAGGGTAACTTCACCAGTCATGGCAATAGTTCGTTTCACTGGTTTGTTAGTGAAAGCCGAAACGATAGCGGTAGTCATCGTAATTCCGGCTGAAGGGCCGTCTTTGGGGACTGCTCCCTCAGGAATATGGATATGAACATCAGTTTTATCGATTGTTTCGTGATCGATTTTTAACTCTGTCGCGTGAGCTTTGACATAAGTCAGAGCTGCTTGAGCTGATTCTTTCATCACATCACCCAGTTTACCTGTCAATTTGACTTGTCCCTTGCCAGGCGTCAGTGCCACTTCGATGAAAAGCACATCTCCACCGACCGAAGTCCAGGCCAACCCAGTGGCTAGACCGACTTGGTTACTTGATTCGGCTAAAGTCACATCATACTCGGCTGGTCCCAAGTATTCTTCCAATTTTTTGCTTGTGATGGTGCTAGATTTTTTGGTTTGCCCAGCAATGAAATCACGGGCGGCTTTTCGCATGACTTTACTTAACACTCGTTCCAAATTACGGACTCCCGCCTCTTTGGTATAGCGCTCGATAATGGTCATCAAAACAGTGTCGCTGATTTTGACTTGTGAGGCAGTCAGACCGTTGGCGGTCAAGACTTTTTTATATAAATGGTCTTTGGCAATGCGGAATTTTTCTTCTTGGGTATATCCGACGTAAGGAATAATTTCCAAACGATCACGCAATGCCGCTGGAATGGTATCAAGACTATTTGCGGTAGTAATGAAAATCACATCTGATAAATCGTATGGCATATCTAAATAATGATCCTCAAAACCATGGTTTTGTTCTGGATCGAGAGCTTCTAGCAAAGCTGAAGATGGATCACCTCTAAAATCATTTCCAAGCTTATCAATCTCATCGAGCATAAAAACTGGATTACTGGTTTTGGCTTGTTTCAAACCACTGATGATCCGCCCAGGCATCGCTCCGACATAGGTGCGTCGATGTCCACGGATTTCAGCCTCATCACGTATGCCGCCAAGTGACACTTTGGCGAAACTGCGGCCGAGAGCTTGGGCGATCGATTTTCCGATACTGGTTTTGCCTACACCAGGCGGACCAATGAAACAAAGAATGGTGGGTACACGTTTGTCTTCAGGTTTTTTGCCTGATTGTTTTAGCTGCATGACCGCGATGTATTCGAGGATCCGATCTTTGACATCTTTGAGACCATGATGGTTTTGATTGAGGATAGCTTCAGCATCAGAAAGATTGATGCTACCTTCAGATTTGACTCCCCAAGGCAATTCAAAAACAGTATCAAGCCAAGATCTCACATAACCCGATTCAGGATTATTGACTGACATTTGCTTGAGGCGTTTGATTTCTTTGGTGACTTTTTCTTTGACATCGGCGGGAAAAGCGATTTTTTTCAGTTTTTGCTGATAATCACTGATGACTTCTTCTTCATCATCGAGGTCACCCAGTTCCTTCTGGATAGTGCGGAGTCGCTCCCGTAAAACATTTTCACGCATGTGTTTATCAAATTTTTCTTGGGTTTTATGGACGACATCTTTCTCGATTTCGAGGACTTTAGTTTCACGGGCGACATGGCCGATCACCGCTTTGAGTCGTTCTTTGACATCAAGCTGTTCTAGGATGGCTTGCTTGTCTTTGGTTTTGATGGACAAGGTGCTGGCGATCTGGTCTACCAGTTCCCCATCAGTGACACCACTCATTAACTTCATGAAGTTTAAAAATTCTACTGGTTTGCCCATGTGGACAGCTTTGCGGAATTCTTTTTGGAGGTGGGTGGCCAGGGCTCGTTGTTCGTCATCGCGATGGTTGATGTCTTCGATTTTGATAACTTGAGCCACGATGTTTGGTTTGGTTTTGAGGTATCGGACGATTTGGACCCGACCAATACCTTTGACGAGAGCATTTACTTGATCATCACCAGATAGAGAACGTTCGACAGTGGCTAAGGTACCCACCATATAGAGGTCAGCGGGAGAGGGGTCATCTTGGGTGGCTTTTCGCTGCGTGACTAACACCACCATTTTTTGGGTTTTGATGGATTCTTCGATGGCTTTTATAGACAGAGGGCGGCCAAAGGTTAACACCGACTCGGTGCTGGGAAATAACACACCTTCTCGAATTGGAACGACTGGCAATACCAATTGATTGCTGGGGAGTGGTCGAAAATCAGCGGTCTCTGGCATAGTTTTAGCATTCTAGCTGTTTGACTGCTAATTGGCAAGAGTGAAGTCTGTGATAGACTACGCCAATCTGGCTAATTAGACGGAGGACTCGGGAATGAGTCAAGCTCTTTCAGAAGCATGGTCGGACGGAAATGGGGTGATTGTTCCAGCATTTTTATTTGGAATGTTGGGCACCATCTTTTTCTTTATCGTCAAAAAAGCGCTTTTTGATACTCTAGACCCGCCGCTAGATGATGTCGACACTTTCAGATTCAAGATTGTAGTGGCAGTAGTTATTTTTTCAATTGCCGCGCTGCTGATTGATGGACATGGTTGGCAGGTAGGTAGTCTGGGCATGGTGTCTTTTTTGATTGGATGTGTGGTGGCGGTATTCGGATACCGGAAGATCATCCTCCCCACCATCATCGACCCGTAAAGTAGTTAGTCGGAGCCCTGCCTTTATAAAGGTGGGGCTTTTTTTTGGGAAGGGAGGTTTTTGGTGATTCTTTTTTTCCATAAATGTACAGTAAGTTTATTAGTATTAGACATCATCTCACTCGATAAAGGAATGCAATGTAGTATGGGCAACTGAAATGCAGAAAAATGAGCTAGTTTCGGTTTGTCCAAGGTTCGGAATCCAATTTTGACGAACCATTCGAAATATGTGGTTTCTACGGTTAGTGTAAGTTTTTTGTTTTACTGTATCTTTATGTGCAAAAGTCCTATCGCCTGGCCCCTGATTCTAGAATATTTTCATCAACATACTGGAGAAATGATTCGCCCTAAGCATATTCATGAAGATTTACAGCTTAGCCGAGCAACGATTCATCTAGTTTTAAAGCAGATGGTAGAACGTGAATTGCTCGAAAAAGTGGCTGGGCCACCGATTACACATTATATTTTTAGTTTGCCAAGGAGGTCACGCTTTTAGGAAATGGTAAAATATGAAAGTTCGTTGATAGATCGGAGGAAATTGTGGAGACTTTTGATTTCGTTGCTCTCTTGGTTTGGAATGTAGGTTTTGGAGCTTTGGGCGGCTTGTTTGTGACAGCCAGCTTTCTCAGCGAAGGAAAATGGTTTTATCCATTGTTTCCATTTGTTCACTCCTCGTTGATTTCGACTTGGCCAATCATGTTGGTTTTGGGAGACCAAAATTGGTTTAAGGCGTTTTTATTTTATGGTATAGGAATGCTGGTTGGTTTCTTGAGTGTGGCTGTTACATTTAATAGAAACTCAATCAGTCCCTAAAGCCAAAGCCCCACTTACGTTAAGTGGGGCTTTTTTGTGGGTGGGTGTACTACGATTCGAACGTAGGACCTCTGTCTTATCAGGACAGCGCTCTAACCAT
>CAYQZC010000025.1:0-8538 GCA_964421945.1 uncultured Pseudomonadales bacterium | reverse complement strand
GCTCGACTTTGCGAGTAAAATTATCAAGATATAACACTCCATCAGTAAACGTATTCAAAAAGTCAGCATCATGTGAAATCACCAACACTGTTTTGGGATAGGTCATCAAAAACACCATCAAATGGCCAATTCCTGCCGCATCGAGATTATTGGTGGGTTCATCTAGTAACAAAATGTCAGGTTCTTGGATCAGGGCTGCTGCCAAAAGTAATCGAGCTTGCTGACCACCGGAAAAACCTTTGACTAGTTTGGTGGGATCATGCACCACTAAGTTTACGGCATCCAGGACTTCGCTCATTCGTTTTTTGAAAATGTGGGGTTCTTCGTGACAAACTGATTTGAAAAAAGCTTCCACAGTCAGTTCACGCTCTTGTGGAGTAATCACTTGGTGGGCGGTAGCGACTGTACATTTATTTGAAACGGAGACTTCACCTGATTGTGGTTTGATCACACCGGCGATTAGTTTGAAAATGGTAGTCTTGCCAGCGCCATTTTGACCCATCAGAGCAATTTTCATTCCTTTACGGACACTAAAACTCGCCCCTTCCAGAATTTCACGGCGAAAACCGTGCTCAAAGTGGACATCAGAAAATTTAATTATTGTTTCGTCACTCGGCATAAGCAATCTGTTAGTGTACCATGCTTTTACCAACTATGAAAAAAGCACTTCTGATATTGCTTAGTTGCCTATTTATAGGCGGGCTGTTTTTTCAGTTAAACCAAAAGATACATAAAAACTCGAGCTCTTCGGTGCCAACAGACGGTGAGCTTGGGACATCCCAGCCAAGCAGTTCTCCCATCCCGTTTTTTGAGCTGACGATACCTTATTTGCGACAGCGAAACTACACTAGCCAACTGGGGGATTTGACTCCGCTGACGAGTACAGTCAAGTATGCTAGTTTTCTTACCAGTTACACTTCAGATGGCCTAAAAATCAATGGCTTGATTACTAAACCTGCAGGCCAGCCGCCGGCCGGCGGCTGGCCTGCCATCGTCTTCATTCATGGCTATATTCCACCCACTCAATACCGCACCCAAGAAAAATATGTTGAGTATGTCAATGCTCTAGCATCCAACGGTTTTGTAGTATTCAAAATTGACTTACGAGGACATGGCAATTCAGAGGGTGAAGCCAGCGGCGCTTATTATTCATCTGATTACATTATTGATACTCTTAATGCCTATACGGCCCTTCAAAGCGCAGACTTTGTTGATCCAAACCGGATCGGACTCTGGGGACATAGCATGGCCGGTAATGTGATCATGAGAAGTGTGGCGGTGAAACCAACTATTCCTGCTGCTGTCATTTGGGCCGGAGCGGTTTACAGTTATCAGGACTTCACGCAGTTTGGCATCCAAGATAATTCATATACCCCACCTGGTATGACTACCCAGCGACAAAGACGACGTCAAGAATTATTCACGACCCATGGGACTTTTTCACCTCAAAGTCCTTTTTGGTTTCAAGTCGCTCCCACCAATTACCTAGCAGATTTCCAAACTGCCATCCAAATCCATCATGCTCAAAATGATGATGTCGTCAAAGTTGAATACAGTCGGAATATAGCTGAGCTGCTAAAACAAGCTGGTGTTTCACATGAGTTTTTTGAATATCAGAGCGGCGGGCACAATCTGACTGGCTCAAGTTTTACCACCGCTATGCAACGAACAGTAGATTTCTTCAAAATTCATCTGAGGTAATAAAATGCCAAGGGGCGGAAGCGGTGGGATTCGAACCCACGAGACTTCTTTCGAAGTCACAGGTTAGCAACCTGTTGCACTAACCACTATGCGACGCTTCCAAATCAGTGGTTTCGGCCCAGAGAAACCGAAAAAGATCTAGCAAGTATATCATGCCAAATGTTGGGTCTGATGAAGAGCTACTGCTTCAAAACCATCTGAATTTTTGGCGATGTGCGAGATCGAACACTCGGTGATACGGACATCCAATCCCAACGGAAAAGCTGACCAAAGTGGTGCTACTGCTGATTCACCGACCGATGACCTCAAAAAATCTGCGATCGTACCACCATGACTCACCAAGACCACGTGTTCGAGATTCTGAGCTTCGAGCTCCTTCACTAGACTGAGAACTCGTTCAGATACACTCATCGATGAACTTCCCCATCGAGGTTTAAACAGGCGATCTTGAGTAGCTCTCAGCCACTCTCGGCTAAAGGTCTCCATATCTACTGATTGATCAGCTGCACTAAAATCCATTCGCTCAGCCAATCGATCATCGGTAACTATTTCCACCTTGGTATGTTCAGAAATATGTTCAGCCGTTTGTTGAGTCCTTTTCCTGGGACTGGCAATTATTTTTTGGATCGGGAGTTGGCGTAAGAAACTGCCGGTTTTTTGAGCTTGTTGGTGACCCAACTCTGTCAATGCTGGATCAAAACGAGTATGTTGTTTTTGTCCATGGCGAATCAAATATAGCTGTAGCATACCAAGATTATATCGTGTTATGGTGCAGTATGGTCGAACGACGATTACCTCCACTGCCCGAAGTATCATTGGACAGTTATAAAAAGTCTAAAACTCCCCAAATCGATGCTTACCTCCTAGCACTCCGTGGCTTTGCAGAAGACACTGGTTTCTGGCAAACCTTGAATAACCAACTCCAACATGAAAGTTTCTTTGTGGATCTTCGCCACCAGCACCAAAGCCCCTCCTCACACGCTGATACATCCGCCCAAACTGCCGCTCAAGGGTTAGTCATCACTGGATATGAAGAAGGCTATAAAGCAGACTTAGCCGTCACAAATCTGGCGGAAACAAATCCACAATTAATAACTGCTTCCCTAGAAGCCTGGCTCTACCATCATGGATTTTTTCACCATCCAGAATTTTTAGATACTCTTCAGGAAAACAGTAATCGGCCTTTTAAACCTCTGCGAAAAAAACGCAGTGTGATCATGCGAAGAGCACATCAAAGAAAACAAACCCTCAGTATCCACGATCTGACTCTGACTGTGGGCGCTGCCAACCAAGAACGAGTGAGCCGCACTAAAGTCTTAGCCCACGGACTGCAGGTCACCTATCCTCAAGGACAACCACGAAATATCCTGGTAGTTGGGGAAAATCCTGACGTCACCGGCTCTCCGCTGATGCTCGCGACGCTGGCCTCAGCCCATCACTTGATTGGTTTACCACGCGATGGTTTTTTCAAAGATACCGAAAGACAAATCGCACTTGGACAAGAAACATTTGAGTTGATCAAAGAAATGTCAAAAGTAGTGGGGCGCTCTTCGAAAGAACAAACTTACTTAACAGAATTAGCCATGAAAAATGTAGTTGGAGTGATCGAATCAGAACCAGAAGCGGCTTTGAGTCGCGCCCAGGCACTTTATGAAAGTGGCATTCGCACATTTCGGATTTATTCACCCGAACCAAACTCACAATTGGTGGCCACGATTTTGGCTTTGCGAAAATATGCTCAAAATAAACACTGGCAGCCGATCGAAATTTTTGCTGGCCAAGTAGTTTCTGTACCTCAGGCAATCGAAGCTGAAAAAGCTGGGGCTGATGCCATATATCTGGGTGTGGGTGGCGGCGGCCGCTGCATCACTGGCGTGGTGGCCAATTTGGCGATCGACTGGCCCATTTTACTTTGGGAATTGAGAGGAAAATTAAAAATCCCAGTCATCGTCCAAGGCGGAGCAAATGATAATCCCATCACCAGTATTGCTCTGGGTGCCAGTGGGATCGGAGTGGTGGGTAAACTAGCCGGAAGTCTAGAAAGTCCGGGGGGCACTCTCTACTTTACCCAACCTTCAAGTCCACAACCTTTTGTTTACTATGGTGGTGAGGCTTCAAATCGGATGAGAGCCATAGCAGGAAGATTTGATCCGCTGGGTCGGACTATCAATACCGAAGGTGAAGCCACTCAGAAATATTTGGTAAGCAAACCTGATCAAGGTATTTTCCCTATCGCGATGCAGCGCATGATGGAGTTGCAGGAACATCTGGCCACCGGTTTGGTGTTTCAAAATGTCAGAACTATTGCCGAAGCTCAAGAAAAAGCTCCTGGTTCGCTCCAACAAGAATCTGCTTGGATGCATTTTTCGAGAAACACTCACTAAACATCAATGCCCGAGCGTCGCAAAAGTGGCACGATCTCTTCCACTGGGAAACCATGGGTAAAAGCGGTGAATGAACCTTCAATTTCTGCGATCAGTGCTGCACCTTCCACATAAGCTGGACAAAAAGCCGCAGACCAAGTCGTTACTGGTTGCTCAGCTACATAGCGGTCGATTTCATGTGACGAAAGATCTCTAAAAAGCACTCCAACTTCGCAGAAACCAGACTGAAGCTCTTGATTTGGATCGAGATAACACCAGCCGGTGACCTCAGTCAGCCATTGACCTGATTGCTGTTTCAGCATAGCTTTAGCCTCTGCCTTGGTGCTGGGTTTTTCTAATGTTTGTCCATCTAAAACCACATACGTGTCCGCCGCCACAATGATGGCCTCTGGATACTTTTTCTGGATTGCTTGAGCCTTGGCCACTGCCACATACTCAGCTCTTTTGAACGAATCCCCATCTTGAATGGCTTTTTCATCAATTTCTGATGGAACTACTTCAAAAGGAATACCTAATGTTTTGAAAATTGCTAAGCGCTGTGGAGACTGTGAAGCTAAAATCAATTGCATATGGCGTATCTTAACGGATTTTTATCTGAATGGAAAAGCAAAAAAAATCCCGCTATCAAAAGATGATCGGACGAGAGTGAGGGCGTTATTGCAGCATGATAGCATCCTATAGTTGTATCTAACCGAGATTCTGGGTATAATCCAGCCCTCAAAGAAATTATGTCAAAAAATATCAAAAACATACTTTTGATCGCTGGCCTTAACTTGTTAGTAGCAGTGGGATGGTTTTGGTTGTATCGGCAAACTATTCTTTCTTTCCAAGTCGCCCCTAAAGTCGTAGCTACCACTCAATACAGAGCTCCACTTCCCACCAAAGTCAAAATTAAATCAGCCCAAATCGAAGTACCATTGATAGTCAGCCACATCACTAATGGCACATGGGAAACTACCAAAAAAGGCGCCAGCTTTTTGAGCGACAGTGCTCGGCCTGGAGAAGGTGGCAACATCGTCATGTACGGTCACAATACTCTAGATATTTTCGGTAGGATGAGATCTCTCAAACCTGGTGAAACTATCCACGTCCAAGTCGCCGATGGAAATTGGTATGAATATCGTGTCGAATCAACAAGTATCGTCAAACCACACCAAATCGATGCCGTGTTACCCACCAAAACAGAAATCCTTACCCTCTATACGTGTACCGGCTGGATGGATTCTCAACGTTTCATTGTCCGTGCTGTACCCACCCAAATCCTTACGGCGTTAACCGATTAACATCACGTGGTAAGAAAGTGGCTTCTTTCACTGAAGCCAGATCGAGCATTTTCATCACCATCCGACCTGGTCCCATACCTACTCCACCATGTGGAGGACAGCCATAGCGGAAAAAGTTGATGTAATCAGTCAAACCAGCGGGGTCCAAACCTTTTTCTCGGGCTTGCTTTTCCAGCACTTCAGCTCGATGCTCACGCTGAGCACCAGTGGTGACTTCTACACCTTTGTACAACAAGTCAAAACTCTTGGTCAGAGTCGGATCATCTTCATGACGATGATGATAGAACGGTCTGACTGTGGCTGGATAGTCAGTCACAAAGACGAAGTCGGAGTCAGTCTCTTGTTTGATCAATTCACACAAGACTCGCTCTTCTTCTGGGTTGAGGTCACCTGGTTTTTCACTACTGATGTTGGCTTCTGCTAACTTGGCTTTAGCCTCTTTCATGGTGAGTTTTGGAAATGGTGAAGTGGGAACTTCCAGCTCAGGCATCACAGTTTCTTTGACTTGTTTAAAACCAGCAACCAACAGTTTTTCTTCGGTGGCCATCACGTCATGGTGAGACTCCACAAATGAGATCTCAAAATCCCAACCAGTAAACTCAGTCATATGACGAGCGGTAAAAGACGGCTCCGCCCGGAAAACGGGACCGGTGATAAATACTTTTTCAAAACCGGCGGCCATTGCCATTTGTTTGTAGAACTGGGGAGACTGAGCTAAATATGCTTTACCTTCAAAATACTTGACCTCAAAAACTTCTGATCCAGACTCACTGGGAGCGGTCATAAATGATGGAGTATACACTTGGACAAAGCCTGCCTCCGCATAGTAGTTACGGAAACCGCGCTCGAGTTCTGTCCAGACTTTGAATATTTGTGTGTTCTCTGGGTTACGCAGATCTAGCCACCGCCAGTCGAAACGCTTGGAAATAGAAGCTTCATTGCCTTTTTCGGCGGTGATAGGAATTGGTAATTCTGGGTCAGCTGTCGATAACACTTCGACGGCACTGAGGGACAATTCGAAACCACCCGGTGCTTGAGCTTGGGCTTGGACAGTACCGGTGACACTCACCACTGATTCAGTGGTCAAATTTTTGACAAGCTCAAATAATTCTGCCTGTGACTTCATCACAATTGCCTGGGTGATACCAGTGATATCACGTAAAATCACAAACTGGATCCCGCCTTGTTTACGAATGGTTTTGATCCAAGCTTGGACCAAGACTTCTTTTCCGACTTGGCCGCTCAAATCTTTGATGTAGGTGCGTTGCATGCTCCTCCTTTGGTACTACTAACTCTTCAGAACCAAAACACCCTCATAAAGATAGGGTTTGGTTCTATCCTTATGAGGGCGTTCATCACGCGGTACCACCTCACTTGTAGTAACTGTCGCCAGTCGCTACCTTTTTGGCTGCTGATGTGACTCTACAGCCAGGCTATTACGGGCTACCCGGGGGATTCTACTCAGCTCTTTGATCAAAAAAAACATTGGTCTAAAGCGTTTCTTTCCCCAGCTCCTCGGTGTCAGCCGAATCAAAGCTTGTGAGGTGTATTGTACAGGGAGATGAAACAAGTCACAAGAGAAACAAAAAAGAGGTACTCATTACAAGTACCTCTTCGCTTTTCTAAATGACTAGGCTGGGGACAGCACATGGCAGTTCCCAGAACCAGTCTCAGGAGCGAAATGTATTTCGACATCATCACTTTGGGCGATGAGTTGACCATTTCGCACATACTCCATTCCACCCCGCTGCCATTTGGCCCGAATTCCGAGCCAAAGCTCCGGATAGCGCTGCGAGACTTGCAACATCATACCGATAACCTTATCTTTTTCAGGCACGGCCCAGTCGCAACCCTCGACGGCCTTATAAAGCCGCCATGTCCAAAAAGTGCGTCGCAGATCATTGTTTATCACAATATCACCCGCCAAACGCATCATTTCGTCGAGGGTAGTGTCCCCAAAAACCGGTGTCCGTACATCAAGCAAGGCTTCAGTGGCGCTGATTAATGCTTGTGTGGCAAGGGACCGATCATACATCTTATATCCCGAGGCCTGCGAAATTCCCATAATCTGGCCCATTTTTTCTGGGACAGCTTTGAGATCAATCGCTGCACTTGATAGAAAGGGAAGCAGTTTGCGGACCCATGAAGTCCCACTGCCGTTGTGAGCAATGCTGGTTTTAGCGCCATGCATTTGCCAAAGATATTCTGACATTGCCAAGGTTTCCCGTGGAAACATCACCGGATCGCCACCGCTGAATCTGACGATTTCGCCTCTCTCATGTGCATATACACATGCACTGAGCAATTCATGAAGTGGCACCATGACAGACACAATCGGCAACCCATCGTCGCCGATAAACTGGCAATCCCGTTTACAATACGGGCAATGAACATTGCAGTTGCCCCAAGAAACGATTCTGGTAGTGGGCGGGGACTCCATTTTATAGATTAATGGTTCCTGACGCAGTTGGCCTGCCTCTACGGCTTGCCAAAAGTAAAGTTTTCGGGTTTCCCACATGATTCGGTCAGTTTGACCTTGGATCTTTCCATGTGGCAATACGGGTCGAGATTCATGAGGATCAAGACCATGTTTGGCAGCAATTTCTGCCCATACTTCTTGATTAATCTTTGCTTGCCCAAACAGGGCATAGGTTGGGTTCACTTTTCCCTCTGGTGGAACTTATTTTTTTTGTTAAAAAGCTTGATAAATTATAGCCTATAATAATGAAATTTGCAAGATGTGGAGGAGGTATATAACTGCTCGCTTAGGAGATTACTGGTCGGTGCGGAGAGTACAGGATTCGAACCTGTGAGGGCTTTCGCCCACTGGTTTTCAAGACCAGCGCCATGAACCACTCGGCCAACTCTCCAGATTTCAATCTCGAAATTGTACCACGGAGTTACCATTTACTCACACCCCGTAATCAGCTACACTAGACCCATGACCTCTCGCCCACTCACCGGCCGAGAATATCTCGAGCAATTGCGGGCCCGTCGGGCCTCTGCTAGAGCTGGTGAACCTGCCGCCAATCCTGTATCGGACACGCCTGTTTTGGCGCCTCCGGTGGTGGAGCAACCCACCGTAACAGAGCCAGCCCCACCAGTGGAGATGGCAGCTCCTCCCACCCCTGAAACCGATACTACCGATCTCGCCAGCAGTCCGATCCCTT
>CAYQZC010000024.1:0-8775 GCA_964421945.1 uncultured Pseudomonadales bacterium | reverse complement strand
TCCACATATCGCAGGTTTTACCACTACAGCACAGAAACAAATGGCAATCCAAGCGGTTTCACGTTTTATTAGTGAAACGACTGGCTAAGTTAATTAATCTTCTGTTTCTGCACTTAAACTGAGCATTCTTTGTGAGGCTTTGTATTTTTGTTCATCGTGACTCATCCGCATGTGATTCATCAGGATGGCTAAGCTATATTCCCAATCAAATCGTTCTGACCAAATTTTGGCTTGAGTCGCTAGCTTTTTGAGTGCGGTGGGATGAGTGATAAGTGTATCAATTGCTTTTACCCAAGCAGAAACTGAATGAGGTGGTACTAACATTCCAGTGACTTGGTCTTGGACAGAATCTTTCAACCCGCTGACTTTAGATGCCACGACTGGGGTGCCAGAAGCGTTGGCCTCGATCACGGTGATCCCCCAACCTTCGATGGTTGATGGTTGGACTGCAATCCAACTTTCGGCCAAAATTTCAGCTTTCTTTTGATTGGTAACTGATCCTAAAAAGGTGACATTCTTTTCAACTCCAAGTGATTGGGCCATGGTTGTGAGTTCTTCCAATGATTCGCCAGTGCCTGCCACCGTAAAGTGCAAAGTCGGATGTTCTTTGACTAAGTCGGGAAGTGCCTTGATCACGGTGTGGACATTTTTGTAAGGTTTTAAACGACCGACATAACACAAACTTGGGTGGGTTGTTTTTTTGCTTGATTTAAAATCTGCCAAGTGGATGCCAGGATTAATTATAGTAACCGAACTAGGTGTGCCCAAGCCCAAGGCTAAGATTTCTTTTTTTGATGATTCTGAAACAGTGATGACCGAGCTACTTCTATAAATAGTCGGCATGATAAAAGTTTCAATAAATAAAGCGATTTCCTTAAATGGAAATTTGAGATGACGTCGGAAAATGTCTTGATGAATATGATGGATCAACAAGAAAACCGGTTTGCGAACGAAGCAGGGTGTCAAAAAAGGAATACCATTTTCTGAGTCGATTACTAAGTCAACAAAATGGCGGAACTTAAGGACATAATAAATACAGGCCCAGAAGTACACAGTATAAAATCCACCACGACGGACCATTTGGACTCCATCAATTACTTCATTGCGGGGGGAGTGGCCGTCATTACCACAGAAGACAGTTACTTGATGGCCAGCCTTGACGAGTCCTTTGGCGACTTCGTGAATGTAAACTTCAGCACCACCTGCCCAACTATGACGCGTATCTCGCCAGTTCAAAATCAAAATCCGCAAAGCTTTGTTTTGGTCTGGCTGCGAAAAACTAGGAGAAAGGTTTTTGAAAAGATCTGTAAAATCCAGCCAATTTTGAAGTGGCATGGCAATTTGCTTGTACCAGGTGTGCAAGATAGTAAAGAGAATGAAATTAAGTAAACTAATGCCAAACATGACGATGACTACTTGACTCAGATTTTGGTGAAACAAGGACAGACCAACCACTTGGGCGATGGCTACGATGATAGACATGATCGGGAAAACATAGTGTTTTTTGACCAAGTGATATGAAAGGATGACGCTGGAAATAGTGTAAAAGGTGATGGCCATCCCATAGAGTGGTAAGTAATCACGGATAGCATTGATTTTTTCACCAAAATAAATGGGACTTATAAAGTAGGTGCCGATTGCAAAACAAAGGTAGGCCAAACCAGTCATGGTTATGACACTTAGCAGAGTGAGGCGGAAAACACTTTTACTATTTCGTTTGGCGCCTTCATTGCGTGCAACCAGCGGAGCTAAAAAGGCTGTCGTCAAACTACCTACAAAGAAAATCATTTTTCCAAATAAACCTAACAAACCATATTGTCCGGCTTCAGTTAGATTAAAGTAGTGAGCTACTAAAATATTGTCGAGACTGAAAAATGAAATGGATGTTAGTCCAGAAATGAGCGAGGCAAAAAATAACCCTCGCGGCAAATGAAATTCATGTGTTTTATCAAATGTATCGGTGCCTTGTCGGGCTTTCCAATAACCGATGGCATAGGCAGCAAGAATGCCGATGCCAATGGCGATATAGGCAGCTCCAGGCACTAAGTAGGAGAGTACTACTGCAAATAAGGTTTTAACTAGCGGGTCAGCAAAGTTTATCAAGGCTGCACTGCCGAAACTCATTTTGCCATGTAAGTAGCCTTTGTCGACGGCAGCTAGAATCTCGATTAGCCAAATACCACTAAACAGGATAAAAGGCATGATAGAGGGAGCATTAAAGAAACTTGGAAGCCAAGAGGCTACGAGTAGCCAGCCTAGCGTGATTACCAAACCTGTCCACCAAGCTCGATATCGAATATATTTCCAAAAATGGATCAAACTCTGAGTTTTATATTTTCCCATCAAATAACTAGTTTGATAATTGATGGTGCTCGAAAGGGCGCTGGTGATGATACTTGATAAGAAAACTAAACTTGTAAAAGTGTTGACCAAACCAAACTCAGCCAGACCAAGTTTTTGCCCCAGGTAAAAACTGGTGAACATGTTTAAGGCGTTACCTGCCATATTGGCGGTGATCAAAAGTAATCCACCTTGATAGGTAGGTTTCTTCAACAATCGTATGACACGAGCCAACGACATAAACTGCAGTTTTTCACGGAGTGCTGCAATTTGGGCTAACCACTGTGGACCATATTTAACTTGGGTTTGGAAAGTAGTCTGGGGTGCTTTCTCGGCTTGCACTGCGGCTTCGGCTACTAACTCGCGAGTACCAGCTTTGGTGGTCTCTTGAAGTTTTTTTTTTAAGTGCAACCCGTGCACTGTTTTTTCCCAATAGTGAGGTTTGACTATCAGTTGGTAGAGGGCGATCGCACCGGCAATACTGACCATGAGCCAGTAAATGGGGATCAAATAAACCCACTTGATAACAGTCCAGTGTTCCCGTTTGGCACAACCAATCATGTAGTAGTAGATAAACATGAAGTTACCAAAAATGAGTGAAGTCACAGCCATGTAGAAAACCAAACTTGGGTAGAGACTTTCGATGGTCGGACCGACATACGTGTACAAAGCAAAGTAAGAAATTGTCAGCACCCATAAAATAGGATTAATTAAAATGAATGCCAGTTTTCCACCGATGGTAAGTTGGAATAAGAGAGCATGCCAACCTTGAGATCTAACAAACTCCAGAGGATGACGCATGTGGATCAAATAAGTCTGCATGTACCCTTTGATCCAGCGTGAGCGCTGTCGAAGCCAGTTTTTGGCATTGCTGTTGGCTTCTTCCAAAGTGGTAGAGTTGATGATGGCAGTTTTGTAACCTTCTTTAAAAAGCCGAATCCCGAGGTCACAGTCTTCAGTCACGTTAAACGGATCCCAACCTCGCAAATCAATTAAGTCTTTGGTGCGGAAATGATTGCTAGTTCCACCCAAAGGGATATTGGTCTGAATTGATTGCAGGCCTGTCAAAATCACATCAAACCACAATGAGTATTCGGCAGTAAAGAAACGAGTCAACCAATTTTGGTGGGGATTATAGTAGTTGAGTTTTGCTTGCAAACATTTGACATTTTGACCGACGGTTTGGAAACCTAGGTAGGCTTTTTTAAGCTGGGAAGCTTCAGGAATATCTTCGGCATCATAGATTACTACGTATTCACCTCGGGCAAGATTTAAACCGTAGTTACATGCTTTAGGTTTGGTTTTTGGTTGTGAATCTGGCACTATCACCACTCTGAAATGAGATGGCATCGCCATGTTTTTTACAGTGTCGATAGTTTCTTGGTCATCAGCTTCAAATAATAAAATGATGTCAAGTTTATCTTTTGGCCAGTCGAGCTTATCCATAGCTTCCATAAAACCTGGCAAAATGTGAGCTTCTTTATAGAGTGGACACAAAATAGTATAAATCGGTACATTTTCATCGCGAAGAGCATCGATGGTCTTGGGATCAAATTCTAATTCGGGTGGTGAGTGCAAACTTTTGAGAATCAAGAAAAAGTTAAAAATCACATCTACAAAATAAACAAAACTGAGGATAGCGACCACAATGATAGCTGTCTCTTTAGCGTTGAGTACGATGCCCATCAAGACCAAAAGGAGCAAAGCCAGTAATGCTCGCTTTTGACCACGACTGATAGTGTGCAAGGCTGTTTTTCGATGTGTCAAAGTACTATGAGTGATAAAGCGTTGGCGTTTGTGGATCAGTCCGGCCCCGATCATAGAGTTTTTTGAATCAGGATTGATGATAATGGGTAGCGTTTGTTGGAATTTTAGTTTGATAGATCCGATCCCAATATCCAATGTCGGCTTGAGTAAACTTAGTTTGGATTCACCGTGGACACGTTTGTCAAATGCGATTTCGACCTCGCCTATGCTATGCCCAAGTTCTTTGGCTGTGTGAAGCAAGGGCAGATCAAATGCCCAAGCCGTAACTTGATCTTTGGGCATATGTGTCAAAATTTCTTTTCTAAATACTTTTAATCCCGATTGGATATCACAAGTCAGACCATGCATGAGCCGGCCAAAGCAAAATGACACACATTTACTTCCCAAGCGGCGCAGCAGTGATCCGTCATATTTGACACGTTTACCAACTACTACTCCATGTGTTTCCATCATCTGGACCATCTGGGGGATGACCTCAGGTGGGTACTGCAGATCAGAATCGATCATACAAAAAATGTCACCTTTAGCGTGTCGAGAAGCTTGTAGCAAAGAGTAGGCTTTACCACGTTCACCTTTTTTTAGGAAAGCGGAAACAGGATATTTATGACTGAGGTTTTTGAGAGTCTGATATGACTTGTCAGTAGAATGATCGTCAACTGCAATGATTTCGTAACTAATCTTAGCGTCTTTGAAACTTTTATGAATGCGCTCACAAAGTACAACCAAGTTTGGCTCTTCATTGTACACTGGTAGCAAGACGCTTACTTTGATCATATTATTTAAGATTTTCATCTGGAACTAACCACTGATCATGTGTAGTTCTGAGTTAAGTTGCATAGTATACCAGATGTATCCTATAATTAAAATAGTGAAGCTGGAATTGTAAAAATTGGGAAGTGAAAGTGATGTGTCTGTAGCAAGGTGTAATTTTGAAAAACGATCGAGCCACCATGACCTTTCTTTGTAAATTTGTTTTTTCTTTGATTCAAGATGTTTTTCCCAATAGACTCTTTTTTTAAAGACTGCTTCGAGCATGGCTAACAAGTTTTTGGCAGAAGTTTCTTCGGCTTTGATTACTGAACTCAGTCCCAGCTTTTTACAAATTCCTAGAGTTTTATATTCATAGGCTATGGCTACAAAAGGCACATTTTGAGTGGCGGCTAAAATGTTGGCGTGCATTCTCATCCCGAGTAGTACGTGGAGTTGGCTATATACTTTCAAGGCTGCACTGACTGATGTTGGTTTTTGAATCGGAAGTACGACGTGCCCAGCTTGTTTTAATTTTTTGACCAGTCTTTTGGTGATAGCAAAATCATCGTCTCCATAGGTGGGAGCGTCGACTTGGACTATTGGTTGTATGTGAAGTGAATGTTTATGAGCGAAGGCACTCAAGGCTTGTAAGTAATGATTTTCAAAAATTTTCTGTTGTGGCTTGGGTAGCCAGGATCTGATGGTAAATCCCACTGTTAGTTGTGACAGCTTTTTTTTGGCCAGTAATGGCAAAAACAAAGCATGATCATGGGCTGCGGCGATGTTTTTGAGACCGTAGGCTTTTAGTTTATCAAATGAGTAGTGCTCGCGAGCTGTGACCAGATCTAAAGTCAGTAATGATTTTGCTGACAATTTTTCTAGCCAGGTGTAAGCATAGGGACCGAAACTAATCGGAGCAAAAATTTTGGGGGCTGAAACCAGCTTGGCGAATTCCACCATGACTAGCTGCATCAAGGCATTCAAAGTTTGAGTTAGTCCTGGTTTGGATCGAAGATACCCGCCACCGGCAAACACTATCAGCTCGGCATTTTTATAATCATTGATAAGTTCTTGGGAATATGTATTTCCAAATTGATGATTGAGTCCCACTAGCATTGCCACATACTTTGTCAGGAGATCTATCATTCTTTTGATCCTGACCACCGTCGTCTGAGTCTCAAACACAGACCAACTATACAAAGTATGTTTCACTTTGTGGGGAAAGTTGGTGTACAAGTCAGGGACAGAACTGTGAACTACAATTTTTCGGTGAGGATAAGCATTTTTTAAAAGATCTAAGAGTGTTTGAAGCATGGCTTGGTCACCAATGTTTGTCGGACCAGTGGCATTGGCGATCAGAATATGTTTGTCTTCAGGATGGTGAAAAAGTCGTTTGGAAGTCTCGGAAATTGACCAACGACTGGATAAATACTTTTGTTTATCAATTCCAAATTTTATGTAAGCGAACAATGCTATATAGCTCATCACTGAGACTGGATTTTGAATAGAGTGCCGTAGAGTGGTCATCACTTTTGACATCAAAGGCAGCGCATAATGATAATCGACTAATGCCGGTGGAAAGTGTGAATACAATTCTTGAGGTCCAGTCATGAAGCGAGCACTTTGTTTGATATGATCGTGAACAGTCTGTGGCAAACGATAATAGACTGAGGTGCTCGACAAGTAGAGATAGTGGTAACCCAACGAGTAATTCCACAGATATGAATAGGCGTCCTCAGCCGTCACTTTTGGCCAGGTGATTTTTTTTGCAAACTCCCGGGAAAATGCACGAGCTCTACCAACGCAAGTGTACATGTTTTGTCCATGGTGCCATTGTTCGAAAAGATCTTTCTTCATCAAGATGCTTTGATGTAAAATTTTCTCTACCCAGGTTTCTGGTGTGAGTGGCAAAACAGCAGGAGTGACGAGTCCCAATCTATCGTCGGTAGCAAATGGTTTGGCGATTTCTTCCAAAAAATAATCTGAGGCAGGCAAGACATCCGCATTAAGCATGACCAAAACATCTCCCGAAAAAGTCTTGATGATGCGATTTTGAGCTATTGCTTGCCCTTGGCGTTTGGAAAGTTTGTGACACCTGACTCGCGGATCCTCAAATGCAAGAACACTCTTAACGGTGTCATCAGTGCTGCCATCAGAAACGACAATGATTTCATGTAAAATAGTGCGTTTAGTTTTTTGTGAAAGTAAGTTTTGGATGAGGTGTTGAATGTTGGCTGCTTCATTGTAAGCAGGGATTCCAACAGAAATAGTGATTTTGTGTCGTTTTTTAACAGGCATAATTACAATTTGTTTGTCACTTTGTTTGCAAGAAAAAGTGAGAAAAAGGGTTTGAAAAAAACCGGAATGTTCATACTAGCAAAGATTATCTGGCATGTCAAAACTAAGCCTTAATTCACCCTATCTCTATAGCTCAGACTAGGTTAGACTAGAAACAGATGGCAGATAAAAACACCGTTTTTGAGCGAGCTTATCAGCGACTAAATCCGATCCAAAAACAAGCTGTGGATACTATTGAAGGTCCACTGATGGTGATCGCTGGTCCTGGCACTGGTAAGACCCAGGTAGTGACCATGCGCATCGCCCGCATGTTACAGCAAACAGATATTTCACCCGAAAACATTTTGGCACTCACGTTCACCGAGGCAGGGGCGACCACGATGCGACAACGATTGGTGCAACTGATCGGAAGCGCTGGTTACCGAGTGACGATGGGAACATTTCATGCATTTGCTAGCATGGTGCTCCAAGATCACCCTGATTACTTTGGTTTACATCAATCAGCCAAACCAATTTCTGATGTCCAAAGGTTGCTCTTGATGAGGAGATTATTGGAAGCTGCTTCGGTCTCCACCCTCAAACCCATGAATGCAACAGAACTGTATTTGACTGACATCATCAAATGTATAAGTGATTTGAAACGAGAAAATATTTCTGTGACTCAGTGGCAAGAGATCGTCGCAGACCAAGAAAAAGAATTTGAGAATCAGCAGGCAGAACTTACCAAAGCACAAACTACTAAATGGCAAAAACAGTTGGAAAAATGGCGAGAATTAGCAGTCTTATTTGAAGCCTACCAATCAGCACTTTCGACTACCCATCAATATGACTACGATGACATGATTTCGTTGGTCAATGCAGGATTTCAAAACAATGAAGAACTCAAACTCGAATATCAAGAAAAGTACCAGTACGTAGTAGTAGATGAGTATCAAGACACCAATGCGGCTCAAACACAGTTGCTTACCAACCTTACCAACTATTGGGGTGAGGATGCTAATGTATGTGTGGTGGGTGATCCTGATCAAGCGATTTATCGTTTCCAAGGTGCATCAATTGAGAATATGTTGCTGTTTCAAAAGCAGTATCCACAGGCCCCGATTTTGGTTTTGGATACCGGATATCGTTGTCCTCAAAGTATCTATGATGCTGCTCATGGGTTGATTCAACATAACCAACTGCGAGCCGCTACCATTTCTGAAAATGCTGATCGAGCGCTCCAAAGTATTTCCAAACAGAGCTCATTGCTGAGTATTACTGAATTCCCAAGTGCTTTAGCTGAGGCCACCTATGTGGTGGAGCAAATTGAGAAACTGCTCGAAGCCGGTGTGAATCCAGAAAAAATTGCCATCATGTATCGCACCAATAAAGAAGTGGATGCCCTGATCCCAGTTCTACACGCTCATCACATTCCTTACGGTGTGGAAGGTGGTCAATCGGTTTTAAGTGAACCAGCCCTGCAGCAATTGATTCGCTGGTGGCAAAGTATGGACCAACTCGAAACCGGCCTTAGCGATCACGATGTGTTCCGATTATTGCTTCAAGGTTGGTGGGGGATTCCAGTGCGATCGGTTGTCCAGCTAGCTCAGACCGCCCGCAAGGCACGACTGAGTCTTTGGT